>JBHIDS010000127.1:0-7140 GCA_046760205.1 Candidatus Methanofastidiosia archaeon | reverse complement strand
CTTTTCAAAAGACTAAATTATATGGAGGGGAAAAA
Organism: Candidatus Methanofastidiosia archaeon; assembly: GCA_046760205.1. Classification (GTDB taxonomy): domain Archaea; phylum Methanobacteriota_B; class Thermococci; order Methanofastidiosales; family SZ-28-30; genus JBHIDS01. Next base: position 7,105 of record JBHIDS010000127.1, on the reverse strand, counting down.
TGGGGACAAAATTAAAAAATCAACCGCAATTAGAAATTAAAGCAATAACAACAGAAAGAAACAATCTGAGTTTTTTACTATGGAATTACCCCATTTGTAGCTATTTTTTGGACAGGATAAAATTAAAATGGTGGTTTAAAAACAGCAATGGAAGTGAGTATTCCAATACGAGACTAATCAATAGATGGATAGAGAAGTCGGGATATGAGTTTAGGATTAGTTATTTTGAGTTAGAGCCCAAGGATTTGCTGTGGGACAAGGTTAAGAGAGGAAAAGATTTAAGAGATATAATGAGATTAGAGGTAGTTGTTTATTATCAGGATAGAGAGAATAAAACAAGAATAGTCAGTCAGCAAGTGTTATGAGATTAGTTAATCCAAAGTGTAAACAATTGTTGTCACCCTTCCATCCCCTTTATATAAAAAGCCCTTCTCCTTCCCCCCTTCTTTCGACTTTTCCCTCCCTCCGAGGAGAAGGGCTTTGTTTTTTTCAAAGGACTAAAGATAGAGTATGGAAAAAGAAAAAATATTAATTGTCGATGATCACCAGGAAACTCGGGATTTGCTTTGTGAAATTTTAGAAAACGAAGGATATGAATGCCGTATGGTGGCAAATACCCAGGAGGAATTTGATATTTGTCAATCCCAGGATGGGTTTTCATTGGCTATCGTAGATATTCGGGTGCCTGAAAAAAGTGGCTTAAAGCTCTTAGAAGAGATAAAAAAAATAGCTCCGGATATGGCAGTGATTATATTATCTGGAATAGCAGACATAAATGTAGCTATTGAGTCGATGAGAAAAGGGGCTTCTGGTTACATCACCAAACCTTTCCGGATAAAAGAGTTAATTTTAACAGTTAAAAAGGCAATTGAGAAAAGGAATTTAATTCTTGAAAATAGAAGATATCAGGAGGAATTGGAAAGAATGGTTAGTCAACGGACGCAAGCTTTAAAAAAGACAGTTAATGAGTTGGATAAAATTTATAATTCGACTCTTAATTCTTTTATTATGGCTTTAGATATAAGAGAAACCGAAAGTGAAACTCATTCTCGAAGAGTAGCTAAATATACCATGATGTTAGCCAAAGAATTAGATATGAAAGACAAAAATGAGTTAACTAATCTTGAACGAGGCGCTATTCTACATGATATTGGTAAGATAGGGGTACCAGACAGGATATTAAGGAAACCAGGACCACTTTCATCTGAAGAATGGCAGGTGGTAAGAAAACATCCATTTTTAGGTTTTAGAATGATTAGAGATATTAATTTTTTTAAAATTCCCGCTCAAATAGTCCTTCATCATCACGAAAAATTTGATGGAAGAGGGTATCCTTATGGTTTAAAAAAGGAAGAGATTCCTTGGAAAGCTCGAATTTTTGCTGTTGCAGATGCTTTAGAGGCAATCACTTCTAATCGACCTTATAGAAATGCGAAAAGTTTCGATTATGCCCGGGAAGAGATAAAGAAATGTGCCGAGAGTCAATTTGACCCAGAAGTAGTCCATGCTTTTCTTTCTATCCCTTTAGAAGAATGGGAGGAGACAAGAATGGAAGCGATGAGAAGCTTAAACCGGTTTGACTTATATCCAGTATCCAGTGTTATAAAAGATGAAGATAAAAGATAAAGGAATTTTTAGCAGAAAAATGGTAGCTTATTCAAATTAATTCATCACTATAGATAAGGAGAAATTTTTAAGGGCAAATTATTTGAGGGTTTTCAAATGGATCCTAATATATAAAAACTCCCTGCCTGCCAAAGTGGAACAGCAGGCAGACAAATATCAAATTCCAAGTTGCATCTCGTGCGATTCGACTGGTTCCACTGAGTCACCACGAAGTGAGCTCATTGAAGTCCGAGCACTCGGAAGAAGACCCGCATCACGATTGGGTTTTCAAAGTCGAAAACGCTCGGGGTTAGAAGGGAGGTAAATATAGGGTCAATGGATTCAATCAGATTTTTTGCGTGGCAAAATCTCTTCTCACGGCTGAAATTATTTCACGGAATCGTTCAAATTGGCAAAAAACATCTATTATACAAATTTTGAAAGAAAAAGGGGGTTCGACGTGCTGGCTGAGATTCTCGGTTGCAAAGAGCGAGAGTTTAAGCTCAAGGTCTTTGTCCCTTACTTTCCAAGAAACTCAGAAGGTTCTATTGATGCTTTCCTTATTTTAGAGAGAAACGATAGAAGATGGAAAAGAATTGCAAATGATTAAAAAAGCAAATTCTTATCCCTCAAATTTTATGTTTTATCTACAAGAAAAACTTGAAAAAGTTTTGTATGAAATCAATAAAAAAGGCGATTTTGAAGCTTCAATAATCTCCACTCTTGAGGGATTATCTGTTGCATCTATTTCGTCACAATATGATGATGTTACAATGGCAGCTATTTCTTCCCTTGTCCGAGAAGTTTCAAAAAAAGCTGAGACAAATATTGGTTTTAAAAAAATGGATGAAGTTTCCTTGGTAGACAATGACAAATTTAGGTTGGTATGCAGAGAATTTGAAATGGGGGAAAGGAAATTCATTCTTACAGTAGTTGTGCCTCCATACAAAAGTTATAGAAGGCTTACAAATTTTGCAATTAAAGAAATAAATAAAATAATGGGAGGAAAGTGAAAAAAGAATATCAAATTTTTATAGATTTTTATTAGAAAAAGGAGGTGGTTAACATGCCAGCTAAAATAAGACTTGGATGGGTAAGCCTTATATCTGCTATTGACCAAGGATTCAGTCTCTTTGGTTACTCAGTTTGTGGAATGCTGAGGCAAGCTGGAAAGGATGTGGCAAAGAGTGAACTAACTCTTGAGGAAATAGAAGGTGACAGTGAGGAAATAATGGAAGGAATATTTGCTCTTAAAACTTGTCCATTTAGTGATGCGATAAATGATTACAAAATCGCAAAGGGAAAACTTCCAGACTCAATTAATGCTATCGCAGAATTTGAAAACAAAAAAGGAGAGGCTTGGGTTTCTGCATTTTGTGCGATTCATCAAAGTTTGAGAAAGGAAAGAGGAACAGAAAACTATCATCACATTGCATGCAAGTCTGCTTCTGAAAAGGTAAATATTGCAAACCAAGATATTTTACCAAGGGATAGAATTGACGAGATTATGGAAAATTATGTTTGTATTTACAGAAGATAGGAGGTGATAAAATGGCAACAAAAACTGAAAAGTTGAACAAAATGCTAAAGGATTTAGAAACCTCAACCCCAGACATAGAGGCTTCTGCTGTTGTTTCTGTTGATGGTTTAATAGTTGCATCAGCACTACCACAAGATGTTGATGAGGATAGGGTTGCTGCAATGTCTGCTGCAATGCTTTCTCTTGGAGAGAGGTCAGCCAATGAACTTGCAAGGGGAGAGCTGGAGCAAGTCTATGTTAAGGGTGCTGAGGGATATGTGTTACTAACCTCTGTTGGGGAAGAAGCAGTCTTGACTATTTTAGCATCAAAAAATGCAAAGCTTGGTCTTGTGTTTTTGGAGATGAAGAGAACTGCTGAAGAATTGGCAAAAGTCGTTTAATGTATTTGGAATTTCAAAAATTATAAAGACCAGGAGCCCTTTGAACATTGAGCATTATTGAGGTTATCTTTCAAACCTTCAGTCTTTTAGGACTGGGAACAGTATCTGCGTTGCGAGAAACAGGAAAAAAGATAGCAGAAGGTGATTTATCTTTGGAAGGCTTGAAGGTAAAGTGTACGACTATGCCAGGAGATAGAGGAGAAATGAATTCAGCTTTGAATAAACTCCTGAGCATTTCTGAAAGTGAGGGCGCATCAATTTTGTCCTCTGATGGCTATATAATTGGTTTGAAATTCAAAAATAAGTTCATTCATTCTAAACTGGCAGAGTTTCTTTCTGAGTTCATAATCACAGCAATTAGCATTATCTCAAAAGCAGATTTTGGAAATCCTGAACAGATTCTCATACAAGGCACTGAAAGAAAAATACTCATTCATAAAGCTCAGAAAAAGAACTTTTATGCGATACTATTCGGAACTTCAAAAATGAATACTGGATTGGCCAGCACTACAATGAAAAAAATGATTCCTTTCATTGAGAAGATAATACAATGAAAGAAGCAATAATTTTTGCATCAATATGGCATAGAAACAGATTAGTACTTCATTCAAAAAGTATAGAGAAAGCAAACAAACTTTTTTTCAATGTGAGATGTTTTATCCCTCGATACAGACAATTGATTCTATGTGGAGATATACCCAAAGAAGCAAGATATATAAAGGGGGTTAAGTTAGTAGAAACAAAGGAGTTTAAGTCCCTAAGAGATGCTTTAAAAGAATCCCTTGCTGAAGAAGAAATGGGTACTCCATCGGTTCAGATAGTCTATTTCAATGCGGAGGAAGGAGTGTTTAAAAACATATTAAGATATCTTGATAGAGGCTGGGTAGCCACAACTGCGAGTGAGAAACCAGCTTTGGAAAAGGAGTCATTCAATATATATGAAGAAATTAGATTTAAGGAGGGAATTATCTATCTACTCGATCCTATGCTGGAAGATATCTCTATTGAGGAGAGAATCATCGAGGATACGAGGAATAGGAGCAGTGGGGTGAGATTTTTTATGATTCAGATGAAAGAAAGTCAAGTTCATCTTGCATTTCAGGCAATCCAGGATGAACTGGAAGCAGGGGAAAAGGTAACTCAATCTTACCTTTCAGAGACTCTGGGCATCAGAGAAAAAACCTTGAAAAAGATAATAGAGATGGGTAGGAGGGAAAGGAGATTGGATATTTCAAATTATATTGAAGAGACACCACCCCAGGTAATAAAATTTTTGAAGGACATTTCCTCGGGAAAAGAGATTTCCCTTGCAGCAGTCTTTGATAAAAAGAATTTAATAGGTTATGCAAGGTATAGAGATATTGTCTTCCCTACTCTGAATTTCCTTCGACTCAGCGATAGAGTAGAGACCTTTTCAGACACAAAACTTAATATCGGCAAACGCTGGTCTCTTAGATTAAATGCAAAAAACAAAGATATCTTTATCTATAAACACAACTATCTCTATGGTTTCATTCTTGAAAAGGGAATAAATTTTATAGACATCACATCGAGAATAGAGAAGTTAATAGAGAGTACTAAATAACAAGAATATTGTCGGAGGTATGAGAGAATTGCTTGAGAAGATAAAAGATCACTCTCTCTTAGAAAAACCAATGAGGGTAAGCAGATATACCTTCGATGTAAAAGGGTTATCATTTTGGGGAGTACTTCTTAAAGAAAGATATTGTAAGGGAAAAATTTTCCTTTCGCTTGGAGGAGGTATAGAGGTGAAATGTTTGAGATAAAGGATATCATAAAAGATATTGTCAAGAGGGTGCCCGGGGTAGTGGGGGTAGTCCTCATTGATATTGATGGTATCCCTATTGAGACAGCGGGCAATTTCGACATGAAACCAGAGGACTTAGGAGCCCTACTTGCTGCTTGTTATAATTCTTACGCACAGGTGGGTTTAGAATTGGGCCAGAGTTGTGACAACATCATTGTGGAATACGGCGACCTGAAGCTCTGTCAGAGTAGTATGCCCAGGGGGCTTCTCACTATCGTGGCTGGTAAGGAGAGCTACCTTGGGATGATCAGACTTGAGGCTAAACGGGCCATAGAGACCATCACCCGGATCATGGGAGATACCGTGGAGATCAGAAAAAAGCTGATGGAGACGCACAAGTTCAGGTTCCCGAATGATCAAACCATCGAAGACATATTGTCCAAATTTAAGAAGGAATTCAAATGAAACTCATCAAGGGCAAAATCTACCTCAAGATCCTTTTCTTCGGCACTGCCTTAGCAGGAAAGACCACTTCACTCCAGTGGCTGTTTGAGAATGTCATCCCCGAGGAGATGAAGATCACAGATCAAATTAGATCCATAAAGACATCCTTTGGACAAACCTTATTATTCGATTTCGTCCCCATTCAGGTAAGCAAGAACATTATTATTCGAATCTACACAGCCACTGGTCAGGACTACTACACTATAACAAGGAAGATGCTTATGGAAGAGGTGAATGGTATTTTCTTCGTGGTAGACTCCCAGAAGAAAGAGCTAAAACACAATGAGGAATTTGTGGGGGAGTTTAAGAAATATTTAGAGAACATCAAAGGGTTGAGGGAAGCCGATGTGATAGTGCTCTACAACAAGCAAGACCTGAAAGATGTTTACAGCCCTAAATACTTAGAGCGTAGACTCAATCTTCGGGGTTATACTTCTTACCCCACATGCGCCCTGACTGGAATGAACTTAGAAGTAGCCTTCACTGTAATGATAGGCCAGATACTGAAAACACTCAAGGAGAAGGAAGCCCTATGAGATTTATGAATGAAAAAATAAAGGAACTGATCGAGAATGGAAAGCTGATACAAGTGGTTTTAGTAGATACCGAAGGAATGGTAATAAAGGCCAGGGGCGATCTGTATGATCCGGAGGTACTCTCAGCTATATTCTCCCCTTTCCAAGGCTTAGTTAGGAATATACAAGAGAATCTAAAGGTCGATGGAGTGGAAGAACTTTCTTTGAGAACTGAGGGAAGACGATTTAGGCTTATCTTGCGCTATTTCACAGCCGATGGAACGGAATTCTTTCTTATCGCCATTTGTCCGATCTCTTCCTCCTATCGTCAGATCACGACTGAAATAATCCGCTTAGCTTGTGATGATATTATCCAAAAATCATTTGATTCTCCAGAAAAAGAAGTTGAATCAATCTCCTAATATTTTTTACAAAGAAGGAGATATGAGAAATAAAAAGATATTAATTGTGGACTTTGAAGAGGAAAGTTTAAACTCCTTAGTAAGTTTCTTTCAGGCAAAAGGATTTCAAATTGTTACTGCTACAGATGGACTGTCTGGACTTGAGAAATTTGAAGCCGAAAAACCTGATTTAGTAATCTTAGAAGCGTTGCTTTCCAAACTTCACGGTTTTGATCTGTGTAACAAAATTACTTGTGAATATGACAGGAAGGTCCCGGTCGTAATAGTTACTGGAATTTATCGTGAAATGAGATTTAAAATTGAAGCTCTTCGTTCCTATGGTGCTTCAGCTTATTTCGAAAAGCCATACCAAAAGGAAGAGTTACTTACTA
>JBHIDS010000126.1:0-7165 GCA_046760205.1 Candidatus Methanofastidiosia archaeon | reverse complement strand
GAAATATCAGCTGTTGATGTGTGGAATACATGAATTATGTCCCAAAGCAGCTTTTTAAGTATCCTTTTTAATTTTTTTAATATTGGGAAATTTTTTATGAAAAAGTTATGAATAATATTCATAGTAATAGGTGAAACTTCTACGATTACCGAAAAGTTTATTAATAAAAGATACTAAAATATCATATGATAGAACAAAGGGATTGGGAGGAAAAAATCGATTTTAAAAGATTGAGAAAGTATAGAAGTGAAAAGTTGGATAGATTTATGAAAGAGGATGATTTAGATGCAATTCTCACGATGAGGGTTGATCACATCAGATATGTCACAAGCTTTAGAGCATTGACAGCAAGTCATTTTTTTTCATCAAGATATGTTGCCATAAAAAAGAGAGGGGATGACCCATTCCTTTTGGTGGCAAGTGGAGATTATGATAGGGCAAAAAATTACATGCCTTGGCTTAAAGGAAGAGTAAACCCTCTTCCCATGAACATTATGTTGGCAGTTCCCACCTTCAACAAAGTCCTGAAAGAATTAGGTTTGAATGATGCAAAAATAGCATCTGATGATATGACTTTTCAACTCTACAATAGATTGAAGAAAGAGAATCCTAAACTAGAGATAGTTGATGGATGGCCAACAATCTCAAAGGCTAAGGCTGTAAAGAACAAAGATGAACAGGCTTTGTTAAAAGCTTCCTCTGAAATAGCTGAAGTTGGAATGAGGGCTGCCATTGATAGAGTGGGGGAGGGAGTAACTGAGATAGAGGTGGCAGCTGAAGCCCAAAAGGCAATGACTGAGGCAGGTTCTGAGGGAGGACACCTTCAGCCTCCTTTAGTAGCTTCAGGAGAAAACACAATTTCTCTCACAAGATTTCCTACAAACAAAAGAATAAGGAATGGGGAACTTGTCTTGATTGATTTAGGTTGCACTTACAATGGTTACAACAGTGATTTTACAAGAACAGTAATATGTGGAAAACCAAGAGAGGAACAGAAAAAAATTTACAAAACAGTTTATGAATCCCTTTGGAACGCTATCAAATCTTGCAAACCTGGGGAAAAATCAAGCTATATTGACAAAGTTTCAAGGGATGTTATAAGAAAAAATGGGTATGAAAAGTATTGGTACTTTGGAGTAACTGGTCATGGAATCGGAATCTCTCTTCAAGAACCCCCTATAATAGGTGAAGTTGTGGCTAAGGGAGATGTGGAATGGATTTTGGAGGAAGGAATGACATTTAGCCTGGAACCCTCAATACATCTGCCAAAGGTTGGGGGTGTTAGATTGGAGGATAGTGTGATTGTTACAGAAGATGGATACGAAGTTATAACAAAGACAGAGTATGATGAAAAACTTCTCTCATAGGTGAGATAATGATTGAAGAAATACTAAAAAAAATAGATGAAAATAAGAAAGAAGTTGTAAAGTATACCCAAGACTTGATTAAAATAAAAACTGTAAATCCCCCAGGAGAATGTTATGAAGATTGTGCAAAATATTTGTTTGAAAAATTAGAAGAAATTTCTTGCAATCCCAAAATAATCTCTGTTCCCTCCAAAGATTTTGTTGTTCTAGATATAGAAAATTATCCTCGTTTGAATGTCTTGGGATGGTATAAAAAAGAAACAAGAAAACCTGAGCTACATCTAAGTGGTCACTTTGATGTTGTTCCTCCAGGAAAGAGATGGAGGGTTTCTCCCTTTGTGCCAAAGATTGAGAATGGTAAGATGTATGGATTGGGAACATCAGACCAAAAAGGAGGAATTGCAAGTATTCTTTACTTGTTGAAAATTCTAAAAAGTTTGGATGTAGAACTGAAGGGAAATATTTCTGTCTCCTTTACTCCTGATGAAGAAACTGGAGGATATGCTGGTTTAGGGTACTTAGTTGAAAAAAATATGATAAAGAGCGACTATGCAATAATAACAGAACCTTCCCAACCCAACTTGATAAAAATTGGTCACAGAGGAGCTTTGTGGTTGGAATTGATAACTCGAGGAAAAACAGCCCATGGCAGCATGGCCTTTATGGGGATTAATGCTTTTGAAAAAATGGTAAAGGTTGCAACTGAACTAAAGAATCTTGAAGTAAAGTTTGCAAAAAAGAAAAGCAAGTATCCAACACAATTTCCTCAAGAAAAACATCCAATGATAATGTTGGGTGGAGTTGTTGGTGGAGGGGTTAAGACAAATGTTGTACCAGATGAATGCAGAATAACTGTTGATAGAAGATTGATTCCTGAAGAGAAAATTGAGGATGCCATGAATGAAATTGAAGAGGTTTTGATGAAATTGAGGAGAGATGGCCCAGAATTGTATGTTAAGGCAAAAAAAATAATTGAGGTGGAGGCAACAGCTATTGAGGAAAATGAAAGGATAGTCCAGAGTGTTGCAAGAAACCACAAAAAGATTTACAGAAAAAATGCCAATATAATTATATCACCAGGCTTCAATGATTCAAGGTTTTTGATAAATCAAGCAAAAATCCCAGCAATTACATATGGACCAGGAATTTTGAAAATGGCTCACATGCCTGATGAGTACATTTTGATTGACGATTTAATAAAAACAACAAAAGTCTTGGCATTGGTTTGTTGGGAACTTCTTAGCTAATCACTTTCTCTAAGAATTCTTACGATATCATCCCCAATTTCATAAGTTTTGGAGGTGCCCCCTAAATCATATGTTCTTACCTTTCTTTCAATCAAATTTTTCTCAATAGCCTCTATTATCTTTTTACAAGCTTCTTCTTCACCTATGTGTTCTAGTAGAAGAGCTCCAGACCAAATTGTTGCTATTGGATTCACCTTATTCAAACCTTTGTACTTTGGAGCCGAACCATGGATAGGTTCAAACATTGATGGAAACTTTTTTTCAGGATTTATGTTGCACCCTGGTGCCAATCCCAATCCACCTTGGAGCATTGCGCCTAAATCTGTTATAATGTCTCCAAACATATTTGGAGATAAAACAATATCAAAGTATTGAGGATTCTTAACCATCCACATTGCCATTGCATCCACAAAGTTAAAGTCAAACTTAACATCTGAAAAATCCTTTGAAACTTCAGTTATGATCTCTCGCCACAATCCATACATTTCTACAAGAATGTTGGCTTTATCCACACACGATAAATGTTTTTTTCCCTTCCTTGCAAGGTTGAAGGCATATCTTGACACTCTCTCTATGCCTCTCTTGCTAATCAATCCAATCTGATAAGAGACTTCATCTGTATCTGATACTATATCTATACCTAACTTGATGTTAAAGAGTTCTCTCTTTATTTCAAAACTGCTTTTTGTATTTCCCCTCTTTGCTCTTCCCCCCAAACCTATGTAAAAATCTTCAGTATTTTCCCTTATTATCTTTATGTCAAAATCCTTTCCATTCCTTAGAGGAGATTCTACACCTTTCAATAGTCTTACAGGTCTCAAATTCACATATTGATCAAAATAGAATCTCATTGTTACAATAATACCAAGCTCCAATATACCTGGTTTTATTCTCGGATCACCAAAAGCTCCCAGATATATAGCTTTATACCTTTTCAACTCCTTCAAAATGTCTTCAGTAAGTAGTTCACCAGTTTTCAAATAATAGTCTGCACTATAAGGAAATTCAATCCACTCAATCCCAAAATTTTGTAATTCTGATACAGCATCCAAAACTTTTTTCCCCTCTTCAATAACTTCTGGACCTATTCCATCTCCCGGAAAAACAGGTGTTTTGTATTTCATTTTAACCACTCCAACACATCATACAAAACAAAATTTATATACTTATAAATTTTATGGTTATAAAACTTGATTTACCGAAAACTATTTAAGGAAGAGAAATATTTATTTTCTATATTTGAATTCTGTTTAGATAAATGCAGAGGTGTAAAAATGAAAAATGAAATTAGAATAGCTGCAATTCAAGCTTTGCCAGTTTCTGAAACTTTTGAAGATTTCGGTGCTGGAAAAGAAGTTCCTCACGCAATAGAGCTTTTGGAAAAAGCATCAGAAAAAAACATTGATATTGCATGCTTTCCAGAACTATATCCAATGGTTGGGGAGAAAGAACTTTGTGAAAAAGCTAAAGAACTTGGAATCTATGTGATTGCTGGATTAGTTGAGAATGTGGAGAAAGGTTGGTACAATACAAGCACAATAATTTCCTCTGAAGGGAAGATATTGGGGAGGCAAAGAAAGAGTTTTCCAACAAGTTTAGAATTAGAAATGTATTGTATTAGATGGAATCAAAGTTATGAGGTTTTCAAGACAGAAATTGGAAATATTGGAATTGCGATATGTTCAGATTTTTCCTTTTTTGATGTTGGAGTCAAACAACTTTTGAAGAAAGAAGTTGATATCCTCTTCAATCCTTCATGGTGGTTTGCAATTGGAGAGGCTTACCCGTCAACAGTAATTGGGAGGCATCTGGAGTTTGGTATACCTGTAATTGGTGTGGATGTTGCAAAATTTTCCCTAAAATCTGTAGTGGAAGATGAAACAATAGGATTTCCAGCAGCAGGAGGTTATACCACAATAACAATTCCTCCAAAAGTTTCAAATCTTCAGGAATTATCAGAATGGTTCAAATCAATGCCTGGAGGATCAAATTCTATGAATGGTTTTGTATGGATGTTGGGAGAAGAAGAAGGTATTTTAACTGGAACAGTTGATATAGGGGCTGTGAGAAAGTTTCCAGGATACTTTTATACAGAATAAAAAAGGAACTCAAAGTCCAAGTTTTTTTAGAGTCTCTGTTTTTGGAATTCCATTTTCATTCCATCCCCTTAGTTTGTAATATTCCTCGAGCATGACTGGAAGGTTGGGCAAATGCCCCTTTGCCCCCCCACTGGGATGAGGTTCATTTAAAATTCTTTTTGGAAGTGTATCCTGTTTTTTTGTGACACCGAGTTTTACATTGAAATTTCTTATTAAGTTGTTTATTCTTTCCCCAACTTTCAACAACTCTTCAACTGTGTAATCAAATCCAACGATTGCTTTTAAAAGTTCTGAAATATGGGTTAATGTTACTCCACCATAGAGAGAAAGTTTACAAACGATTACGGATTCCAAGGTCGTACAGAAATCTTGAAAAGTTTTCACTAGAAAGGCTTTTCCTTCTGTTTCAAATCTTGGCATACGTTTATCTAACCCAATATCAGAGAAAGTTATACCTCTTTCAACCCAATAGGCTGGCGCAGTTATATGACATGCTCCTCTGTTAGTTGTGGCATATGAGAGAGCCCAACTTTCAAAGGCTCTTGGGTCATGGAGGGGAATTTCCAAACCCTTTACATGAATTGAAAAATTCACAGCTCTTCTTCCCAATTTTTTTGAAGCTCTAAAAACTCCTTCTGCCAACACATTTCCAAAATCTCTTCTAAAAGCTATCTTTTTCACACATTCAATAATAGAATCAGCATTTCCCCAAGTCAAATCTATTCCCCCCAAATCTTTTAAAGAAATTATTCCTTTTTCAAAACATTCCATGGCAAATCCAACTACAGAACCAGTTGATATAGTATCCAATCCATATCTGTTACACAAATCGTTTACAAAAGCAATAGATTTCAAATCATCATTTAGGAGCAGTGTTCCGAAAGATGCACATGTTTCATATTCAGGTCCTGATCCAGAAACTTTATATTTTCCCTCCTTTACTTCAACTTCTCTCTTACATGCGATTGGGCAGGAAAAACATGTTTTTGTCCCCTTTAATATGGTTTTTGTTATAGTTTCTCCAGATATTTTTTCAACATTTTCAAAGGTGCCTAATCTCCAAAACTTTACAGGAACATCTCCAAAGTATTCCAAAGTTTCCATCACACCATCAGTCCCATTCTCGTGAAGGGACTTTGCAAAAGAACTTTCTCTTATTATCTTCAAAAGTTTTCTTTGAATCTCTTTTGCCTTGTCTTTGTCCTTCATTTCAACCTTTTTTGAACCTCTGACTGCAATAGCCTTAAGGTTTTTTGAACCCATCACAGCCCCCAATCCTGTTCTTGCAGCTGCTCTTCCCATATCATTCATAATTGCTGAGATTTTCACAAGATTCTCCCCAGCTTGTCCAATGCATGCAACTTTAAACTTTTTTCCAAAGTCTTTTTTCAATATATCTTCTGTTTCATAGCTATCTCTTCCCCAAAGATGAAGAGCATCTCTTATCTCAACATCTTCATCATTTATATACAAAAAAACTGGATTTTTTGCCCTCCCCCTCACTATTAGACCATCATAACCTGCAAACTTCAATTCTGGACCCCAAAACCCTCCTGCATTTGCCTCACCCCAGATTCCAGTTAAGGGGGAGAGTGAACAAACAACATATCTGCTACTTGTTGGAGTAACTGTCCCTGTCAAAGGTCCTGTCATAAATACGATTTTGTTTTTCTCATCTAGAGGATTGATTCCAACATTCAACTCATCAGAAATTATCTTAGAAGCCAAACCTAATCCACCAAGAAACATTCTTAAAATTTTTTCATCAAAGGTTCTTAAACTTATTTTCTCTTTACTCAAATCAACTTCCAGTATCCTTCCCATGTATCCATGGTTCAAAGAATCTCCTCTTCAAATCCAGTCTTTGTCAGAATTTCAGGCTTTCCATCTCTTATTAATATCATATTCTCCAAATGTCCTCCTCCAACATTTGGTAAAAGAATCCCTGGTTCCAAACAAACAACCATGTTTTTTTGCAAAACTTCAGATTCTTTGTGTTCAACTACCCTTTCTCCTATCGTAGGAGGTTCATGAAGGTCTGTTCCAATACCATGTCCAATAATCCCAAAATAGATGTTTTTCTCATAACCAGATTTTTTTGCAACTTTTCGAGCGGCCTCTACAACTTCTTTTGTATTTGTTCTATGTCTCAACTTGTCTGTTGCTTCAAAAAGCATATCATACATAACTCTGTATATTTCAGTTTGCTTTTTAGAAGGTTTTCCAACAATTTTCACCCTAGCTATGTCTCCATTGTAACCGTTTACAATGCAAGCGCCAGTATCAATGTAAATCATTTCCCCCTTTCTTATTCTCTTGTCTGTTGGAAACCTATAACCAATCCAACCATGTTCTCCCGACTCAACCAAAGGTAAATAGGGAACATGTTCTGCCCCCTCATCAATCATAGCCTTTGCTGCCAAGGCTGAAACCTCAAGCTCTTTAACACCCT
>JBHIDS010000125.1:0-7223 GCA_046760205.1 Candidatus Methanofastidiosia archaeon | reverse complement strand
GGCTTTGGGGAGGTGGATATTTTCTATAGAAGCGCTCTCTTTGCCTCTGTATTTGGGTTCTCTGCCATCTACCTCTGGTTGTACAGGTTGAGAGTTTCAATAGAAGAGAGGAGGCCTCAAAATGAGTGAGTTACAAACTGTGATGCTTGCAAATTTGATCATATGGATAGGAATCTTTTTATACTTAATAAGATTAGATAGAATGATGAGAGAGTTGAAGAAGGTGAGGAAGTGAGAAGAAACTTCATATTTGGAATCCTGATAATCCTTGGATTCACAGCCTATGGACTTTCCAGCTTTCTCACATCCATGACTCCATATATCTCCATAGAAGAAGCCAAGAGAACCCAAGATGTGGTCCAGGTAAAGGGAGTGGTGGTTGAGGAAAGCGTAAGGTTTGTTGATGGAAGATTGGAGTTTATCTTAGGGGATGGAAAGGATGAGATGAAGGTTGTTTATATTGGGGAGATTCCCCAGAACTTCAAGGATGCTACAAGTATTGTGGCAATAGGAACCTACAAGGATGGGATTTTTGAAGCCTTAAACCTTCTGGTTAAGTGCCCTTCAAAGTACGAGGGTGGTGGAGGGGGTTAAGACTTTCTTGAAACCACAAAATCAGATAGTTCTAAAAGCCTTTCTTTTGCATCTGAATCCTTTAAAGCATGAAGATTCTTTTTTGCTCTCTCTGAAAATTCCAATGCCTTCTTTTTGGAGTGAGTGAGGGAGCCTGTAACCTTAAGAGTTTTTCTTGGGTTTGAGAAAATCTCATCTAGGGTTGCACCATTTTTCAAGGCGTGAATGGTGGCTATGCTTGGCTTTTTTTGTTTGAGATCGTTTTCAATTGGTTTTCCAAGCTCACTCTCTTCTCCAACAAGATCCAAAAGGTCATCTGTGATTTGGAAAGCCATTCCAAGATTGTAACCATAAATTTTGAGAATAGAAACAAGGGTTTTCTCTGCATCTGCAAGCAGTGCTCCAATCTCTGTACAGAATGAGAATAGAGCTGCAGTCTTTTTTGAAACTATCTTTAAATAGAGCTTTTCAGAGAGGTCAAACCTTCCAAGATTCATCAACTGAAGAGTTTCACCTTCTGCAATCTTGGTGCAGGTTGAAACCAGAGCCTCAATTATTCTTCTATCATAGGACGAGAGTAAATCAAAGAGCTTGGTGAGGATGAAGTCCCCAGTCAAAAGAGCCACTCTCTTCCCCCAGATACTGTTTACTGTCGGAGAGCCTCTCCTGAGCTTGCTCCCATCGTTTATGTCGTCATGCACCAAGGTGGCTGTGTGAATTAACTCCACAGAAGCTGCCAGTGGAATGGTTTTTTTTAAATCTTCTCCAAAACAAGCTTGATTTGCGAGAAGAACCAGGGCTGGTCTTATCCTCTTTCCTCCAGAATGTACTATGTGTTCAGAAGCTTTTTCCAAAACCTTTACCTCAGACTTCAAAACTTTGTCAATCTCTAATTCCACCAGTTTCAAGCCTTCGACCTCAAACATCAAAGCACCTATTTTTAGTTCTAAAAGGAAGGTTTATAAAGCTTTCGAAAACCTTGAAGTTGGTAAAGCTAAGTAACTTAGTAAGGAAAGGAGGTGATTTACAACTCCCTCTCTCAACCGCAACCTTTAAAAGTATTTGTGAGATTTCATAATAACTCCGTTGAATGTGGCAATGAGCTGAACGAAAAGGAGGAGATTTAATGGGTTATTTGAAGTATGTAAGAGAGGCTTGGAAGTCTCCAAAAAAGAGCTATGTTAAAGAGTTGATGAGGGAGAGACTGCCAAGGTGGAGAAAAGAGGAGACCGTTGTAAGAATAGAAAAACCCACAAGAATTGATAGAGCGAGGGCTTTGGGATACAGGGCAAAGAAGGGATACATCGTTATAAGAGCAAGGATTAGAAAAGGGGGAAGGAGAAAGAAGAGGCCAAGGGGTGGAAGAAAACCCAAGAGAATGGGTGTTTTGAAGTTCAAATCCTCAAAGAGCCTTTCCTGGATTGCAGAGGAGAGGGTCCAGAGAAAGTATCCGAACTTAGAGGTTCTAAACTCTTACTGGGTGGGGGAGGATGGACAGAGCAAGTACTTCGAGGTGATACTCGTCGATCCTCAGATGCCTGAGATAAAAAAAGATTCAAGAATTTCCTGGATTGCAAACCAAAAGAACAGGGTTTTTGCTGGAAAGACCTCCAAAGCCAAGAAATCACGAGGACTTTTGGGAAGAGGAAGGGGGAGAGAAAAATTTAGACCTTCTAAGAGATGAACATGCATAAAAACTACAGAGCCATTGATCTTCGAGGGTATCCATGTGATATGTATGAGAAGGTTTACCAGGTTTACAAATTTAGAAAGGAGAAACCTGACTACGAGTATTTGGGAGTTGAGCTCTCTTTCAACGATTTGAGAGAGATTAGAAGGCTCAAAAAGACTCCTATTTTTGTAAGAGGTGGAACCGAGGAAAAGAACAGAAGAATTTTGGAGAACAAAAGAGTAAGTGTGCTTTCAAGCCCCTATCCTGTAAACCATTTTCAGGCAAAGCTCGCCTCTAAGAATGGAACAGCCTTTGAGATAAATGTCTCTGAGATTGTAAGAGCACATGGATATGCCAGAGCGATTCTCATGGAAAAACTACAAAAAACGATTAGAGTTGCAAGAAAGTACCACTCACCAATCCTGATAACGAGCGGAGCAACATCTGAATTGGAGGTGAAGTCTCCGAGGGTGCTGGTGGCTTTTGGAAAAATCCTTGGATTGGAGTACTATGAGGCTAAAGCCTGCATCTACAACGTTCCAAAACTCATACTTTTAAAGGTGAAGGGATGAAGGTACCTCCAACTGAAAGAGAGAAAAAGAGGTTTATTGCCTTTAAAATAATTGGGGAGAGGAAAAACTTTAAAAAGAGGGAGGTGTTGTTAGAAGTAAGAAGGGCGTGCCTACGCCTTTTAGGTGAGCTAGGCACTTCAAAAACCTCTCTTTGGCTGATAGACTATAAAGAGGGTCTTGGGATAGTAAGATGCAACACCAGAAGTGTTGATGAGGTGATGTGCTCCCTTTCAACCATCATTCAGTTGAATAAGAAAAATGTGAGAGTTGAGATCTTGGGGGTTTTTGGAACTCTCAGGACTTTAAAAGGGTTTTTAAATGGTATCCATAGATGAGGCAGTGATTGCAAGATTGAAAAGGCATGGTGAGAGATTCGAGATTTTGGTTTCCCCAAAGGCAGCAGAACTTAAAATCGAAAATCTCAACATCTCTGAGCTTTTAGCATCTGAGTTCATCTTCAAAGATGCAAGGACTTCACAAAAGGCATCAGCAGAAGTCTTAAAAAAAGTTTTCGGAATTGAGGATCCAGAGAAAATAGCAAAGATCATCCTTGAGGAGGGAGAGATTCACCTAACCACCGAACAGAGAAAAAAGCTCTTAGAAGAGAAAAAGAAAAAGATCGTTGCCCTAATAGCAAGAGATGCCATTGATCCCAGGACAAAAACTCCCCACCCACCCTCAAGGATAGAAAATGCCATGAAACAGGCGAAGATTTCAATAGACTTGAGAGAAGATCCCGAGAAACAGATTCCAGAAATTTTAAAAGAGATCCGAGTAATCCTCCCAATCCACTTTGAGAAGTTGAGGGTTGCGGTGAAACTTCCTCCAGAGTACACTTCCAACTACTACAGACTCAAGGAGTATGGAAAGATTTTAAAAGAGGAATGGCAGGGGGATGGCTCCTACATTGCCTTGGTGGAGATTCCTGCTGGAATCAGAGATGAGTTTTATGCAGCCCTAAACTCGATCACCAAAGGCTCTGTAGAGGTAAAGATCCTGGAGAGATAGAAATGATAGTTGTTAAGGAAAAAGAATTGGTGGTTCCTGGTACACTCCTCGCTGAAGGAGATTATCTTGCAGAGATGGGAACCTACAAAAAAGAGAATAAGATCTATGCCTCTGTTACTGGTTTGTGTTACATAACCAGAAACAGGATAAAGATAGTGTCGTTGAAGGGTAAGTACATTCCCAAGTTTGGAGACTCTATAATAGGGATGGTGGTTTCGGAGAGAGGAAATGGATGGCAACTTGAGATGAACTCTCCCTACAAAGCTCACCTAAGTTCCAAAGACATCTTCCAAAAAAGATACTTCCCAATAAGAATTGGAGATTTAATTCATGCAAAGATCATAGGGGTTTCGTCTCTTTTTGAAACCACTTTGAATGCCAGAAGACCTTATGGCAGGCTTGAGGATGGAAACATTGTGGAGATTCATGCCTCAAGAGTCCCAAGATTGATAGGAAGGAAAGGATCCATGATAAATATCATAAAGAATGAAACTAGGTGTAAGTTGATAGTGGGACAGAATGGTTGGATATATGTTAAGGGATCTCCAAGGATGGAGAAGTTGGCAAGGCTTGCCATAGAGAAGGTGGATAAAGAGGCTCACATCCCAGGGTTGACAGATAGAATCTCAGAGTTTTTAAAAGAAGAGAGGTGATTAGATGCGTGCAGATGGAAGAAAACCAGATGAGTTGAGAGAAGTGAAGATTGAAGCAGGAGCTTTGAAGAGAGCAGATGGTTCTTGTTATCTTGAATGGGGAAAGAACAAGGTTTACACTGCAGTCTATGGACCCAGAGAGGTTTTTCCAAGATTTCTGCAGAATTCCGAGAGAGCGATACTCAGATGCAGGTACAACATGGCTTCTTTCTCTGTGGAGGACCGAAAAAGACCTGGTCCTGACAGAAGATCTGTGGAGATTTCAAAGGTGATACAGGGAGCCCTAGAGCCTGCCCTCCTACTTCATCTCTATCCAAAGTCCATGATAGAGGTTAACATAGAGATTGTTCAGGCAAATGCAGGAACTAGATGTGCTGGAATAACAGCAGCCTCTGTGGCCCTTGCAGATGCTGGAATTCCCATGAGAGATTTGGTTAGTGCCTGTGCCGCCGGCAAGGTGGATGACGAGATAGTGTTGGACCTCTCAAAGGAAGAGGACAACCTTGGACAGGCAGACCTCCCCATTGCTCTGATTCCAAAAACTCAAGAAATAACCCTCCTACAGATGGATGGAATTCTCTCAGAAGAGGAGTTGGAGAAAGCTATAAGATTGGGTATGAAAGGATGTATGAGGGTTCATGAACTACAAAAGAAAGCTCTAATAGAAAAGTACAAAGGTGATTGAATGGAAACTGCGGATCTAATTCCAAACATAAAGAGGGACTACATTCTAAATCTGGCTAAATCAGGTGAAAGATTGGATTCTAGAGGATTTCAGGATTACAGAAAGATAGAACTTGAGACTGGAGTGATAGAGAATGCAGAAGGCTCTGCCAGGATAAGACTAGGGGGAACCAAAGTCATCGTGGGAATAAAGACAGAGACTGGAGAACCTTACCCAGACATTCCAGACAGAGGAGTGATGATCACCAGCGCCGAGTTGATTCCAATGGCTTCTCCCACCTTTGAGGCAGGACCTCCAAGAGAGGATGCCATAGAACTTTCTCGTGTTGTGGACAGAGGTATTAGAGAGTCTGAGGCTATCGAGGTGGAAAAGCTCTGTATAAGAGAGGGGGAGCTTGTTAGACTAATTTTTGTGGACATTCACATCATGGACTACGATGGAAACCTCTTCGATGCTGCGGGAGTTGCTGCTATGGCAGCTTTGATGAACACCAAGATGAAGGATTTGGACGAGGAGGGAAACCCAACTGGCGAGTTGATAGACCTTCCTCTAAGGAAGGTGGCAGTGCCCTGCACCTTTGCAAAGATAGGAGAATTTCTGTTTCTTGACCCAAACCTGGATGAGGAAAGAGTTTGCAACTCAAGGTTAACCATAGCCACAGAAGATGATGGAAACATATGTGCAATCCAGAAGGGAAAGGCTGGTTCTTTTAGCATGAAGGAAATACTGGAGGCAGTAAAAATCTCAAAGCTCAAAGGAGCAGAGCTAAGAGCGCTTTTGAAGAGTGTGTGAGAATATGGGATCTACAAGAAGGTATGGTGCAAGGTATGGGAGAAAACTGAGAAAGAGAGTTGAAGCCATAGAGAGCAAAATGAGGAGAAAACATCGCTGTTCCCAATGTGGAAGGTTGACAGTTAGAAGAATCTCCACCTCTATCTGGAGGTGCTCAAAGTGTGGAGAGACCTTTGCAGGGGGAGCCTACCTACCCCAGACCTCTGCTGGAAAGATTGCAAAGAGAATGGTTAAGAGAATAGAGAGTTGATTTAATGTACAAATGCATCTCTTGTGGAAAGGTTTTAGAGAGAGAGAAGATAGAACAGCCTTTTGGTGTGATGTGCCCATTCTGCAACAACAGAATCTTCAAAAAGGTGAGACCCGATATATCAAAAAAGGTTAAGGCTGTTTGAAATCCTTCAAGAGTGTCCCTATGCTCATCACCACATCAAGAAAACCCTCGAAAAGAACCAGAACCTTCTGTAGAGAACTTGAGTGTGTGATTCCTCTCTCTCTTTATGTACAGAGAGGAAAGAAGGGAATAAGAGAGCTTGTGGCTTTGGCTTACGAGAAGGGAATGGAGAGAATCATGTTGGTGGAGAGCAAAGGTGGAAATCCAGCAAGCCTTGAATTCATCAAAGTCAATTCAAACTCATGGGAATTTCTTGGAAAAATAGAGATTTCTGTAACTCTCAGAAGAGAGATGGGTGTTAAAAAGCTTAAAAAACTTGAGGAAGATTTATCATTCATGATAAAAAGTGCACCAGAAGAGATTCTAAATCTGTTCAAGGCAGACTCTCATATTGATTCTGATACTTACTGCTTTGCAGAGCTGAAAAAAGAAATTTTGAATTTTTACAGGCTTGACTATTCATCTGAGCATGTGGGACCAAAGATAAAAATTCGTGATGTATATGCACAAACTCAAAATTGAGGTTACACATCCAAAGACAAAGCTCATCTACAAAGCTCTAAAGACAGAGATTGAATCTGCACCCTACGAAAAGACCGTAACTGAGATGAAGAGAGATAGGAAAAAACTCATAATAGAGATTCAATCTGAGGACTTGAAAGCCATAAGAGGCACCTTCAACTCTTACATGAACTGGCTGAGGGTTTCTTTGGAAGGGTTGGACATCTAGTAAAAGGGGGGGTAAACGCCCTTGTGTTCTTACTTTTTCTCCATCAATCTTTTGCTCTTGTGATATAAATCCTTTTGAAAAGTTAACCTAAGAGAACAGTGGTACTGCGAGCAGATGGGAATGTGCCTGAGTCAGATGAAGTAG
>JBHIDS010000124.1:0-7244 GCA_046760205.1 Candidatus Methanofastidiosia archaeon | reverse complement strand
CAAGAGGGGAGATGTTCTCGAAGTTCTTGATTTTTCAATTCCCAGATTGATAGGCACACAAGAAAATGTAGATGATTCCTCAGGTGCTTTGGCAGATATTACCTCTGAGTTCATCAAACTCTACTCGAAACTCATGAGAAGTGAGAAAAAGAAGAGATTCTTTGAGAAATATTTAAAGCTCTATCTTGAGGATGAGTATGGATTTTCAGATGATTTGATGTATCTCCTCATCGAGAGTTGTGAAAATGAGAAAGAGCTCAGAGAATTGAGAAAGTTGGTGGAGATTGAGCTTGAGCTTGAATCAAAGAGAAGCGAGGAGAAAGATGATCTTGGAATTCTTCTCTTGTCAATCTATGATAAATTAGGAGAGAATGAGAAATTCTTGGATTTTTGTAAGATTGAGATACAAGAAACGAAGGATGAATATTACTGTGATCTTCTCTATGAATGTTTGATAGAAAAACTCATAGAAATGAGAAGATATGATGAAGCACTGGCATATTCAAAGAAGGCGTCTAAGAGAGACCTCAGTTTTCTGGAGTATTCTGCGAAGATACTTGAGAAAAAAGACATTAAAAAGGCTTTGAATGCCTATGTCATGCTCTTTAAATCAAATCCACACTTTCACTTTGAGATTTTTGATAAGATAAAACAAATTTCAGCAAAACTCGACAGCTGGAATTCAATCAAAGAAGAGATCATAAAATTTCTTGAAAAATCAAAAAATCATGAAGAACTTATAAGAATTGGTCTGATTGAGAGGGACTTGAAGCTCTGTCTCAGTTACTCAAAAGATTGTGACCTTGAGCTTCTGGAAGAGATTTCAGAGCTTGCAGATGAAAGAGATGAGGAGAAAGCAATACAAATCCACAAAGAACTTGTTGAAATATATATTGGAAAAGCAACGAGAGAAAACTACAAGAAAGCCAAAAAACACGTTTTAAAGCTGAAAAAGCTTATGAAAAAAAATTTTTCAAGTTATTTAAGCACTATAAAAGATAAACACCCAAGAAAGTCTGCTCTTTTGGATGAACTTAAGGGATTATAACGTTCTTTCTAAATCTCTTTAAGGTTTTAGAGAGCTATGAGACATGAAAAACGTTGTAGAAAATTCAAAACTTCAACTCTATTGCATGAATCTCAGCTTTTGCGGTGAAGTAGTGTTCTTCCCCTGAATCAAAAAGTATGAAATCTCCCTTCTTGAAATTTTTGGTTTCTTTTCCATTGGTTACCTCCCCTTCCCCATAAACTATGTAGTTTATCTGTTTTTCTTTGTGTTTGTGGAGCTTTTTTGGGACAACACTTCCCATCTTTATAATTCTTGTTCCAAAAACCAAATCTTCTGTGAAAAAGTCTTTGAGAACAGCCTCTCCCCTATCACCAGAAACTTTTAGACCTTTCAAGTCTCTCTCATTTTTTATCAGCATGACTATAATAAATTTCTACCAAGATAAATCTTTTGGAAAAACTTTAAATTGTGTATTCCAATTTTTTTTTCATGGAGGGAAGGAAACAGACAGAATTCCAGCAAACCTTTGGCAACCTCATCCAAGAGATGACCATGTAGCTGAAAGACTTGCCAAAGTCACCATGAAATACTGCAAGAAATATGATTTAGATTTGATTTGGTTGCACAAACTGCTGGAAATCGTTAAATTTCCTGCAGTCAGAAAAACCTTTGGTTTTTCTTAGACTAATATAGTGCTCAGAAATTGCAAAGCAATTTCTGTGCATTCTGGCATTTCCAAATTTAGAAAATCTTCTTGAGGTACTACAATAGGGAGGGGTATCTTCAGAGAAGAGGAGAGTAACCAAAACCTTATAAATCCCAACCCATCAATCTTCCTATGAGGTATGTGGTAATCACTGGGGGGGTGATGTCAGGTCTTGGAAAGGGCATCACCACTGCCTCTATTGCAAAGTTGATTCAGGCTATGGGATACAGAGTTGAGATAATCAAAATTGATCCATACCTCAACGTGGATGCAGGCACCATGTCTCCCTTTGAACATGGGGAGGTTTTTGTTCTGGAGGATGGGGGGGAGGTGGATCTTGACTTAGGTAATTATGAGAGATTTTTAAACATCAATCTCACTAAGAATCACAACATCACAACAGGAAAGGTGTACAACAGGGTGATAGAGAAGGAAAGGCGAGGAGACTATCTTGGAAAGACTGTACAGGCAATCCCCCACATCACAGAAGAGATAAAAGAAATGGTGAGAAGTGTGGCAGAGAGGGCAGACTTTACGGTCATTGAGGTGGGAGGAACTGTTGGAGACATTGAGAGCATGGTTTTCCTTGAGGCTTTGAGACAGTTAAGGCTTGAGGAAGATGTTGTTTTTGTGCATGTAACATTGGTGCCCACCATGGACGTTGTTGGGGAACAGAAAACCAAACCAACCCAGCATTCTGTGAGAGAGTTGAGAGAGGCTGGAATATCCCCTGACTTTGTGGTTTGCAGGTCAAAGAAGCCCTTAGAGGGGAAGACTAAGAAAAAGATAGCACTCTTCTGTAACGTAGAGGAGGAAAACGTTATCTCTGCCCATGACGTTTCAGACATCTATGAAGTTCCCTTACTTCTAAATGAGGAGAAGGTGGGAGAGAAGATCATCTCAAAATTTGGTTTCATGCGCTTTCCTAATCTTTCGAAATGGGAGAGGATAATCTCAAAGAAGATGGAGAGAGAGATAAATGTTGGACTGTGTGGTAAGTACGTTGACCTTGAGGATTCATACATCTCGGTAAAAGAGGCTCTAAAACATGCCTCCTATACCACAGGAATAAAGGTGAATTTGAAGATGGTGAACACAGAAAAACTGTTAATTGAAGAGCTTGAAAGATTCAATGGGATAATAGTTCCTGGAGGCTTTGGACCTAGGGGAGTTGAGGGAAAGCTTGAGGCTATCAGATTTGCAAGGGAGAGAAACATTCCATTCCTTGGACTCTGTTATGGCTTTCAGTTGGCAACTGTAGAATTTGCAAGATTCTCAGGAATTGAAGATGCCAATTCCACAGAGATTGAAAAGAAATGCACCCCAGTCATAGACCTTCTTCCAGAACAGAAAAAAATAAGAGATATGGGAGGTACCATGAGACTTGGGGCCTACAAGATAATTTTAAAGAAAAATTCATTGATTCACTCTCTCTACAAAAAAACCACAATCTATGAGAGGCACAGACACAGATGGGAAGTAAATCCTAACTTCATCCAAATCTTGGAGGAGGAGGGGCTGAGGTTTACTGGAAAATCTGAAGATGGAAGGATGGAGGTTTTAGAACTCCCAAATCACAGATTCTTTCTCGGAACTCAGTTTCACCCAGAGTTGAAGTCCAGGGTTGAGAGAACCTCCCCACCTTTTGTGGGTTTTGTAAAGGCTGCAGGTGAGGTAAATGTCTGAACCGAACCACACCGTAAAGGAATCAATGAGAGAGATAATCTCTCACATAGAAAAACTCATCGATAGGATAAGGGATGACGACATCGACCAGATGCTTGATGCCATTCTACATGCTAAGCGAATCTTCATCGTTGGAGCTGGGAGAAGTGGGCTTGTTGGAAAAGCCTTTGCAATGAGGTTGATGAATCTGGATTTAGATGTACACGTCATCGGGGAAACCACCACTCCTGCCTTCACCAAGGAAGACATTCTGGTTGCAATCTCGGGTTCTGGAGAAACTAGATTCCCGCTGACAGCTTCACAAGTTGCCATAGAGACTGGGGGAAAGGTGGTGGCTGTAACCTCGAGGCCAAAGAGCATTCTCGCAAGGCTTGCAGATATTTTGGTGGTGGTGAAGGGAAGGACAAAGGACGAGGGAGTTCCAAGCTCCTACACTGAGAGAGATTTGAAATCCTCCTACAGGCAGCTTGCTCCTCTCGGAACTCTCTTCGAGGACTCTGCCATGATCTTTTTAGATGGGATCATTGCAGCTCTCATGGCAAAACTCGAAAAAAAGGAAGAAGATCTGAGAAAAAGGCATGCAAGTATAGAGTGATGGGGTAAACCATATAAATAGAACCCTAAAAGTAAGACCATGTACCGTTTCACTTGTGAAGGCTGTTCCTATGTACTCTATTCTGAAAATAAAAAGATTCCAAACTGTCCCATCTGCAGGGGAAGGATGTTTCAAGAGGAGGTTGAAGTAGGGGAGGAAGGTTTGGAGAAAGAAAAGTGCAAAGTTTGCGACTACGAGTTTTTCTACTCAAAAAAACCCTTCAAGTGTCCAATGTGTGACAACACTTTTGAGGGAGCTTCGTACTATTAATTTATGATTCTCCTCTCTTTAAAAACTCTCTCAAATCATCCTCTGGAAACTCAACTCCAATAGGGCCTGTTTTATTGTTGTGAAAGTCTGTACCTGCAGTTTTTAACAACGAAAGCCTATCTGCAAGCTTTTCATAAATAAGAGCATCTTGCTCTGGCTGGTAAACCTCGATTCCTGAAAGCCCCCAATTCTTCAACTTTAAAAGAACTCTCTCAAGTTCTCCAATTTCTAAGAAGGTGTACTTGGGGTGAGCAAGTACGGTAAAGCCTCCAAGCTTTTGAATAAGCTTAATGCACTTTTTGGGTTGGAGCTTTCTTTTCTCAACATAGGCTGGTTTTGAGTTTCCTATGTAGAGATCAAAAGCTTCTTGAAACTCTGAGATGTAACCTTTCTCTAAGAGAACCTCGGCAATGTGAGGTCTTCCCACGACACCTGAAGCTTTCCCTCTCACCTCCTCATAGTTTATCTCAAAGCCAAGAGAGTTGAGTCTTTCAATCATTTTTTGAGAAGCTTTTTCTCTACTCTCTTTCAACCAATCCAATTCATGGAGTAACTCTGGAGCTTTGAAATCAAAGAAGTAGCCTAGAATGTGAAGTTCAAAGGGAGCTTTTGCAGAAAGCTCAACGCCAGGAATAACCTCAACGCCAAACTTTTTTGAGGCATTTAGGGCTTCTTGAATCCCAGAAGTGTTATCATGATCGGTGATGGAAAGGAGTTTCACCTTCTTCTCGCTTGCTAATCTCAGAACCTTCTTCGGTGTGAGTAGACCATCGGAGGCTGTGGTATGAACGTGTAAATCCACAAGCATAGGTTTTAAAAGAACGAAAGCCTTTTAACAGTTTCTACGATTTTTATTCGATGAGCAAGATAGAAAGGATACTGGTTGGAGTTGAAAAGTCTCTTGAGTCTCACCTTGCCCTTCGCTATGCAGTTAACTTGGCAAAGATTTTGGAGGCAAAGTTAGTGGTGCTCTATGCAGTTGAGGATCTTTACGTTCATTCCATCTGGGGTTCTGTCATAGGGGAGAGGGTGAATGGGATAGAACATGAACAACAGAAGATTCTCGTAAATCTGAAGATGCTCGAATCTAGGTTTGAAGTTCCCATCGTCGGAAAACAGGTTCATGGACATCCTGCAATGGAGATATTGAAGGAGGCGGATAAGGGAGGATATGATCTCATTGTAGTTGGATCCCATGGAATGCCTGCCATGATAGAGTTCTTGTTGGGAGAGGTGTCTTCCAAGGTTCTACATCATGCAAAGATACCAGTTATAGTGGTGAAGAGGGAGAGAAATCTTGAGAGAATTCTGATGTGTACCGAAGGCTCAAGATATGCAGAAAATGCCATGAAATTTACCTCAGAGATTGCAAAGAAAGCGAGATCCAAGGTCACTGTTCTATGTGTTATACCAAATAAAAGGGAGGAATATCTCAAATCTGCCAAGGAAATTCTCAAGAAGGGAAAAGAACTTTTGAAGAAAAGGGGAGTTAAAGCCAAAACCAAGGTAAGAGTTGGGGAACCAGCAGAACAGATTCTTCTTGAAGCGAGAGAGGGAGAGTATCATCTCATCGTCATGGGGTACAAGGGAAAGTCTGAGGTTTTTGAGTTTCTCTTGGGGGATGTGGCATCAAAGGTGATACATCACTCCCTTCGTCCCACGTTGGTACACAGAGGAAGTGGGAGTTGACCTAATGAGATGGGGGTTGAACTCTCTCAAAAACCTTTCTAAAGGAATTCTTGCAGTTTTTCTATTCATTCTCGCAATTCAGTTGATGAAGGCTGGAGCCTTCTCTCTTGGACCTTTTCTCAACAATTTTAACACACTACTTTCAAATCCTCTGAAAACCCTCTCTGTTGGATGGCTTGCATCCTATCTCATTTTGAGTGGTTCTCCCATTGCAGCAATGGCTCTTGTATTCTTCGAGGCTGGTGTAATATCAGAGTTAGAAACCTTTACCATGATAATGGGTTCTAGATTTGGAGCAGAGATCATAGTCATAATGGTGGGTCTCATAGCCATCTTTCGGGGGGAGAACAGGAGTGAGAGCCTCTCAACAGGAGTGATAGCATTTCTCGTTACATACTCTATACACATTCCAGCAGCCTTTCTGGGTTATTTGATGATCTACAAAGAAATGTTGAGTTTTGTAAAAATTGGAGCGCCTCCCTTTGTGCTTTCTTTTATCGATGTGATTTATACTCCCGTAGTCGAATTTCTCTTGAATCACTTGCCAGCTTGGATAAACTTCCTTCTGTCTTTAGGAATAATTTATCTCAGTTTTGAACTCTTTGATAGAGCAATCCCAAAGGTGAGGATAGATGAAACGAGGTTTAGAAAAAGCGCAAGACATCTTGGAAAGCCTATCGTTTCATTCTTTCTTGGGGCTGTTATCACAACCTTTACCATGTCGGTCTCAATTTCCATGTCAGTTCTCGTTCCTCTATTCTTAAGAGGATACATCAAAAGGCGTGAGATAGTTCCGTACATGATAGGTGCAAACATCATGACTTTTATAGATACCCTAATAATAGCGATTCTCCTTGAAAATCCAACTGCGGTAATCATCGTTCTGGCAGAGTTAGTTGGGGTTGCCCTCATCTCCCTTCCTTGCTTAGTCTTTTATGACAAGTACTATTTCTTCATAGAGAATCTCACAGAGCACATTCTAAAGAGCACCAGGAGAGTGGTTTTATTCATGCTAATCCTTTTTATCATTCCAATAGTTTTGATATTAGGTTAATATCTTTTTCTTAAGTAAAAAACATAAAGAATCATGAGAGTAAAGATAGCTATTCCTCTAATCCCTCCATTCTCAACTGTTCCTTCAAACTGAACCAAGACGTCCCAGGTTGCCCCAACTCCCCAGAAAAAAGGATAGACTATTAAAAAATTTCTCGTTAGCCTGAAAACCGATGAATACTTATTGAAGGGTTAACTTTTTTTGCTTTATTCTTAATCTTGATTAAGAAATCCTT
>JBHIDS010000123.1:0-7294 GCA_046760205.1 Candidatus Methanofastidiosia archaeon | reverse complement strand
CAAGAGCAGAAGAAGTTTAGGGCTGACTTCAAACGATGCAGGCATCTACTCGTACCTTGGAATCGAATCCCTAGACTACGACAAATTTTAATTTTTTCTTTTTTTCATATTGCTTCTCAACATGCTTTGTAGCTGTTGCTATTCCTAAAAAAAAGAAAGGAGGAAAGGGTATTAAATTATGTTGTTAACTAATACTATATAAACTTTTCGGTGAAAAAAGGTAGTTAGTATTGCTCAAGGAAACGTTTATATGTTCTCACTCTTTTAGAAAGTTAGATGATGAGATCTGGAAACGTCTGACCTGTAAAGGAATGAGGAGTGATGGGCGGACTGATGAGTCAGCTCGTAAATTCGAAAAGGAGAAGATAAACTCAATCGACTCTCTTCATGGTAATCTTTAAGAGAGGTGGAGTTACCAAAGTTGTTATTAAAACCATGGCAATGACTGCCGAATATGTACTCTGGGAGATTATTCCCTTAATCAAACCAAAGCTTGCAAATATGAGCCCAACTTCCCCTCTTGGAATCATTCCAACTCCAACTGCAAACCTGTTGAGTTTACTTCTGATGACACCATATCCTGCTACTACCTTTCCTATGATGGCTACAGTTGTGATTATGAGAGCGAGAGTGAGAACGCCCGTGGTTATGTTCTTCAGGTTGACAAAGACTCCCATCATCACAAAGAAGACTGGAACGAAAACCTGAGCTAGGGGAAAGATTTGTTCTGTTATCTCCTTATCATGGTGAGTCTGTGCAAGAATCAATCCTGCAGCAAATGCTCCAACTATGGTGGCAAGCCCTATAAGGTTTGCAAGGTATGCCATGATGAGACAGAAGGTAAAAGCAGTGACTATCACAAGACCCTCTACCTTGAGCTTTCTTATGACCTCGTCGAAGAGTCCTGTCACTATCTTCAAACCAATGAGAAATGAGAGGATCAGAAAGGTAAGAGCATATAGAGTGGACCTCACAATAGTTTCAAGAGAAACCCTACCAGTATCCATCATAGAGACCACCACTGCAAGGATGATCAGTCCTATGACATCATCTATCACTGCAGCACCAAGCACAACCCTCGCCTCTCTTGTGTTCACCTTTGAAAGGTCTCTGTAAACTCGAGCCGTGATTCCCACCGATGTGGCAGTTAAGGTTGCACCCATGAAGATTGCCATCATTAGGGGATTCTCTCCTATGTTTAGAAAGAGAACAACGAGATAGCCTAAGAGAAATGGACAAAATACTCCAATGAGGGCAACCAAGAGGGAGTCAATTCCCACCTTTGCCATGTCCTCAATGTCTGTGTTCAACCCCACCTCAAAGAGGAGAATGATAACCCCAAGTTCTGCCAAAACCATGATTATCTCATCCTCCCGAATTATCCCAAAGACACTTGGTCCAATTAGAATTCCTGCTAAAATCTCCCCAAACACTGCAGGCTGAGAAAGTCTTTCTGCAATCTCTCCTGCAAGCTTAGCTGCAACTAAGATGGTGAGGATTCGGAGGAGAATCTCCCCAATTTCTGGTGTCATGGAATTTCTTCAAAGCTCAACTTAAAAAGGTTTTTATTTTTGGTTCTGTTAGATTAAAGGATATGAATATTTTTTCAGAGTAATCAAAAGTTTTATAAGTTGAAATATTTACTGCACATTATGAAGTATGAAGACAAAAAGGTGGCTGGTGCACTTCTGTTTTTTGGTAGTGTCCAGTTCATTTTGCTATTGGTTGTGACGGAAGCTTTGTACCCAGATTACAGTGTCTCAGAAAACTACATAAGTGAACTAGGCGTAGGGACTACTTCTCTCATCTTCAATACATCGGTGTTCTTGCTTGGTTTATTTGTAGTAGCTGGTGCCTATTTTGTTCAACGTGCGTTCGGTTTCAGACTTTTTTCAGTTCTTTTGACTCTGACAGGTATCGGTGCAATGGGCGTGGGATTGTTTCCAATGGATGCTGGGGAAATTCACCTTATCGCTTCCCTGATTACTTTCACATTCGGAGGGCTTTCTGCCATCGTGTCCTACAAACTACTGAAAACTCCTCTCTCGTACTTCTCTGTTCTATTAGGTGTGTTGGCACTTGTGGCTCTTGCTCTATTTTTTTCCGGCACTCATTTAGGTTTAGGTGTTGGAGGAATGGAGCGTATGGTTGCTTACCCTACTCTACTCTGGGCAATTGGTTTTGGAGGTTCTCTCATCGGTCATTCTTCAAAATGAATTTTTTTATTTTTTATTATTTATCACAAACTTCAAGCTAAATGAATCGATTTTTATAATACCTTGATACCGAAAGAAATATAAGCAAGAAAGGAATAAAGTTGAGAAATTCGTTCAAAATGAGTAGGGAGTTTTGATGTCGAGCCAAGTCCTATTGTGGGTTATCTTTAACATTTTCGTGCTTGCGATGCTAGCCCTGGACTTAGGGGTTTTCCATCGTAAGGCTCATGTTATGAAGATCAAAGAAGCACTCGTGTGGAGTGCTTTCTGGATTGCCCTTGCCTTTCTCTTCAATCTGGGAATTTACCTCTGGCGTGGTCCGGAGACGGCACTCGAATTCCTGACCGGCTATCTGATCGAGAAGTCTCTCAGCGTAGACAACATCTTCGTCTTTTTGCTGATCTTCTCCTACTTTCGTGTGTCCTCTCTTTACCAGCATAAGGTTCTTTTTTTTGGTATTCTCGGAGCTTTGATTATGCGGATCATCTTCATCTTCACAGGCATAGCGCTGATCCAGAAGTTTCATTGGGTCATTTATGTTTTCGGAGCATTTTTGATTTTGACCGGCATCAAAATGGCATTACAGAAGGACAAAGAGATTCATCCGGAAAGGAATCCTGTACTCAGGCTCTTCCGTCGATTTATGCCTGTCACAGATGACTATGAGGATGGTAAGTTTTTTGTGAAGAGAGCCGGCCGTTACCTAGCCACGCCGTTGTTCATTGTACTGCTGGTTATTGAAACTACAGACCTTATTTTTGCAGTAGACTCGGTCCCTGCCATCCTCTCCATCACGTTGGATCCATTTATTGTGTACACCTCGAATGTGTTCGCTATTTTAGGATTACGAGCGCTCTACTTTGCTTTGGCTGGGATTATGCAACTGTTTCACCACCTCCATTACGGGCTTTCTGCTATCCTCGTTTTCGTGGGGGCTAAGATGCTACTTGTCGACATCTACAAGATTCCAGTTGGCATTGCTTTAGGTGTGGTAGCCAGCATCCTGCTTATCTCCGTGATAGCCTCTGTTGTTCGACCGCGCAAGATAGAGATCGTTCCAGAACCCGCCGATCCTCCAGAAGAGGAAACGAATTCCAACTGTTCACATCAGAGCAAGGATGAAGCGTGAGCCAACTGCTGATATCGGATCTCGATTGATGAAAACAACATAAAGCTGCAATGTCATCTAACATTGCATTGCCGATCAGGCTTATGCTCTCATCTAAATGACCTTCGACCTCTTCGGCAATGCCAGGAACATTATATTTTCATTTCCCATCTTTATTTTTCATTCCTCATTTCACCAAAAGGCTACTAAATGACAAGCTCGATAATAATTACCTCCAACCTTATATTTATTTTTTGTTAATTCAGTGAAAGTAGATCATTATCACAAACCAAACCTCAATCAGAACTCAAGGAGAAGAGAGATGTAAAAACATCTCATAGACGCATGAAAAAAACCAGAAAGAGGAAAGTGTTTAATATGGAAATATGTAAATAAAAAGAAAATTTGAGATAAAAGCAGAAGCTGGCATCTATATAAAAGAATTGATGACTTCTGACAATAAAGGAGCCAAATCTTTTGTAGCAAAAATATTAAAAGTCCTGACAAAGGTAGTTTCCTTAGACGATATAAAAATAGAAACGGCTTAGTTGCCTAAGCCCCCATTCTAAACATCTTTGTCCCACAGTTTGGACATGTACCTTTTGTTGCGGGTTTTCCGTTTTTAAGTGTAACTTTCTGAGGATTTTTAATTTCTCTTTTTGCCTTGCATTTAACACAATAACCTTGAACCATACTTATCACCTCTTTAATATGTGTTATCCTCCTTTATAAATGTGTGTGTTCTAATAGATACAGATATTCAAGAGTTAATGGGAAAAAATATTTATTATTTATCTTTTCCAACTACATTTGCTAACCTGTATTCAAATCCATTCCATATAACAAGCTTATTATGACAAAAAATCTCATCTATCAACTCGAAATTAGATTTATATCATATTGCAAACTTCCAAAAGATTTTAGATAATTAAAGGTCAATTAATAAAAAAAACATACAAATATTTACAGAAAAGATTCCATTTAAATGATAAATGGATCAATTTCCAAATATAGGAAGTCTTTAGATCTTGATTTATACAATCTGATAATCTACTGATCCACATAATGAATAACTGATTCACAGGATATACTACAATCCCCAAACCTCTCTTTTATCTCAATAATATTGGATTACTTCTTTATCTATGTAATTCGCATTAGAATGCCTAGTTGGACTTAATGTTTCCCTTCCTACAAATCTACTTTGAATTAATAATAGCGAATAATCAAGATTTTCCGCAATTTCAAATAGATTATCTTCCATTTTTTGATTAATGATAAAAGTTTCTGCAACTTTTTTCTCATTTTCTCATCTCATTGTACCCTCTTGAATCATTTATTAAATAGACATGCATTAAATCATGGATGAAAATAGATCTCAACGGATATAGAACCTGGTTGCTCTTGGAAAAGTTAAGAAGATTCTGCAAGTTCATGTTAACTTCAAATCTTCCCAATTATCCTCTCAAGAATTCCCTCTTCTGAAGAAATCTTCTCGTTGCTGGCTTTTGCAAACCTTATGAGCAGCTCCTTCTGCTCTCTTGTGAGATTTTTGGGTATCTCAACCTCCACCCTAACCAACTGATCCCCTTGTCTCTTTGTCCTCAAGTCTTGAATTCCCTCCCCCCTCATTCTAAAAACCGTACCGCTCTGGGTTCCCGCAGGTACTTTCAGCTTTGCAGAGCTCCCCAAAGTTGGAACCTCAATCTCACACCCCAAGGTTAATTGGGTAAAACTTAAAGGGAGCTTTAAGAGAATGTTGTTTCCCTCTCTCTGAAAGAGCTTGTGAGGCTTTACTCTAATGACTATATAGAGATCTCCAGGAGGACCACCAGACCTTGAAGCCTCACCCTCTCCAGAGATTCTCAGAGTAGAGCCTGATTCAACGCCAGCTGGAATCTTTAAAGAGATCTTTCTTCTTCTCTTAACATAACCTTGCCCTTTGCACTCTCTGCACTTTTTCTCAATTATCCTTCCAGTACCTCTGCAAGTTCTGCAGGGAGTTGATGTAACAAACTGGGCAATGCCCATACTCCTCACGCTTCTCATCTGTCCAGTTCCATTGCACTGGCTACAGACTTTTGGGGAGGTACCTCTCTCTGCACCACTTCCTCCACACTCATTACAAACCTCTTCTCTCAAAACCTGAATCTCAGTCTTCTTTCCAAAGGCTGCATCCTCAAAGTCTATCGTGAGGTTGTACTTTATGTCAGCTCCTCTCTTTCGAGCCTTTCTCCTCCTATCCCTACCAAAAAATAAATCAAATATGCTCTCTCCAAAGAAATCCCTTGAAAAAATATCTTCTATATCTGAAAAGTGAGTAAAGTTGGACCAGTCGAAACCGCCTCTGAAAGCTTGGTCTGTGAAGGCATGACCAAATCTGTCATAATTTGCTCTCTTATCCTTATCCATTAAAAC
Source organism: Candidatus Methanofastidiosia archaeon (assembly GCA_046760205.1). Lineage (GTDB taxonomy): Archaea > Methanobacteriota_B > Thermococci > Methanofastidiosales > SZ-28-30 > JBHIDS01. The sequence continues at coordinate 1,552 of JBHIDS010000123.1, read as the reverse complement.
TTCATAGGCCTCTGAGATTTCCTTGAACTTCTCCTCAGCCTCTTTCTTGTTCTCTGCAACGTCTGGATGGTACTTTCTTGCCAACCTTCTGTAAGCTTTTTTTATTTCACTCTCTGTGGCATTTCTCGGAACTCCTAAGACCTCGTAGTAATCTCTCTTCAAACTCACACCTAACTCTTCTCCTCTTTCTTAGCTTCGTCCTTGACCTCGTAGTCTGCATCAACTACATCTTCTTTCTTTTCTTCTTCTGGGGGGGCTTGTTGCCCTTGAGCCTGTTGGTAAATCTTCTGTGAAATCGCGTGAAAGGACTTGGTGAGCTGATCCATAGCCTCTTTTATCTTTGCCTTGTCATCTGTGGAGAGCGTTTCTCTGAGTTTTTCAATGCCTTTTAGAATTTCCTCTCGCTCAGAGTCTGTTATCTTTTCCTTCATTTCTTCAAGGGTTTTTTCGGAGGTATAGATCAAGGTGTCTGCTTGGTTCTTGAGTTCTTGAAGCTCTGATTTTTTCTTGTCTTCCTCTGCAAACTTCTCAGCTTCCCTTCTCATCTCCTCAACTTCCTCTTTGGAGAGATTGGTGGTGGCTGTGATTGTAATCTGCTGATGCTTTCCAGTTCCAAGATCCTTTGCGGTTACATTTAGAATTCCACTGGCATCTATGTCGAAGGTTACCTCTATCTGAGGAATTCCCCTGGGGGCAGGAGGTATTCCCCCAAGCTGGAATCTGCCCAAGGTGTGGTTGTCTGGAGCCATAGGTCTCTCCCCTTGGAGAACGTGGATCTCAACAGTAGTTTGGTTATCTGCAGCAGTGGAGAAGATCTGAGCTTTTCTGGTGGGTATGGTGGTGTTTCTCTCTATCAATTTTGTGAAAACCTGCCCCAAGGTCTCTATCCCGAGAGATAGGGGAGTTACATCTAAGAGCAAAACGTCTTTTACCTCTCCTCCAAGAATTCCTCCCTGGATTGCAGCTCCAACAGCAACACACTCATCTGGGTTTATGTTCTTAAAAGCCTCCTTTCCAAAGAAGTCTTTAACGAGTTTTTGCACTGCAGGCATTCTGGTTGCCCCACCCACCAAAAGCACTTTGTCTATTTTTGAGGGTTTTAGTTTTGCATCCTTCAAAGCCCTCTTCATAGGCTCTATGGTTCTATCCAGTAAATCTTTGGTGAGACTCTCGAACTTTGCTCTTGATAGAGTAATGTCAAGGTGCTTTGGACCTGAGGCATCGGCTGTTATGAAGGGAAGATTGATGTTGGTCTGCACAACTCCAGAGAGTTCTATCTTTGCTTTCTCAGAAGCTTCCTTCAATCTCTGCATCGCCATTTTGTCCTTTGAGAGATCTATTCCCTCTAACTTTTTGAACTCTGTGATCAAAAAATCGATGATTCTCTTGTCCCAGTCATCTCCTCCAAGATGGGTGTTCCCACTGGTGGACTTTACCTCAAAGACCCCCTCTCCAACATCTAAAATAGAGACATCGAAAGTTCCTCCACCAAGGTCGTAAACCAGAATCTTCTGTTCCTCACCCTTCTCCAAGCCATAAGCTAGGGTAGATG
>JBHIDS010000122.1:0-7409 GCA_046760205.1 Candidatus Methanofastidiosia archaeon | reverse complement strand
GCTCCCTGATTCTCTGCCCTTTGAGATAATTCCTTCAACATGGCTTCAACATCCATTATACCCATAAAGTTTTTGCTTTTGAGTGTTACTTCACTTCCGTCGGGATAATGGACTCTGTACCCGCTGATGTAATTATCCACGAATTTCTCAAGCCCGAACTTCCCGATTACCTTGTGGTGAACCGCCCCCACGGTATTAACAGGCACTCCGATTTCTTTTTTCCTCTCTAGAACCAAAACATTTGCATCTTTGGCGGCTTCTATTGCCGCACACAATCCCGCGAATCCGCCACCGACTACGATGATGTCATATCTGTTTTTTGTTTCTTTTATCATAATAATTTTCCTCGTTTATTCCTTCTAAAATTTTATTAATCTTGAAGTAATATCTTTTGAATTTGGTAAACGACCCCGAAGGCAGATTTCCGATAACTTATTCATATCCAACACTGTCGGATATCCTTTCTTATTTGGAGGATATGCGACTATGTCGCATATCCTCTCTTTGGATGAGTCTTTCTCCTTACAAATTTTCTTACTCATTCTTTACATCACCTCCTTTGTCTGTTATTTATATAAGTCTAATTCCATTTATAAATCCTGTAGATTTTTTGGATATGATTTTGGTCGATTTTTGAGGATTTAAAGGCTTTTGGTGTTTTGGTTCCATTCTCTTGAATGGCAAACTTTATATCTTGCATTTCGTTTTATTTGTAATGACAGATGAGTACATCGACCTCGTAAATAAGAACGACAAGCCAATAGGGAAAGTTTCGAGAAGGGAGATGAGACTTGGAAACTTATGGCACAGGGTTTCCAGTGTTTTTGTCTTCAATGAAAAAGGTCAGATTTTCATTCAGAAGAGAACGAAGACAAAGGATGTTTTTCCAGGTTTTTACGATGTTGTCTCTGCCTCAGGGGTGCCTCTTTCTGGAGAGAGTTATGAAGATTGTGCAAGAAGAGAGCTTTCAGAGGAATTGGGTATAGAAAACGTTGAATTGAAGTATCTATTTGACTTTAAGTATGAATCCCTAAAAACTAGATGCTTTGAGAGAGCATTTTCTTGCATCTGGAATGGACCTGTAAAACTTCAAAGATCGGAACTTGAGGATGGCTACTTCGTTGAAGTGAATGAAGCTTTAGAGATGATTAGAAAGGAAAGATTTTGTCCTGATGGAGTTGAGCTCTTTTTGAAGTACTTGAGAGAGAGTGAAACTTCCTTTTCGTTCTTCTTGAAACGTATTCTCAAAAAAGCTGAGGTTCTCTTTGCAATCTTACTTGGAATTCTCTTGGTCTTTGTTTTGATATTTTCAATTAGAAAAATTGGTTTTTCTTCTCTTAAGCTCATACCATCTAAAAATCTGTTGATCATTGGTTTTTTAATTCTGGTCATTCTCTTTCTCTTCCTTCATCTGATTCGAACAGAGTATGAGATTTTCAAAAAAAGATTCGATAAAAAAGGGCAATCTTTAAAAGCTTTCCTTAAAGTGAAATAATATGAAACTAATCGAGTGTGTTCCAAACTTTTCTGAAGGTACCAACGAAAAAGTCATCAAAGAAATTTTGGATGTCTTTAGAAATTCAGATGTAAAGCTTTTGGATAAAACTTATGATAAAGAGTACAACAGGCTCGTGGTAACCATAGTTGGAGATGCTGAGAGAGTAAAAGAAGCTGTTCTCAAAGCCTCAGATGTGGCAATCTCAAAGATAGACATGAGAAAGCACAGAGGCTCTCATCCAAGGATAGGTGCAGTGGATGTCGTTCCCTTCGTTCCATTGAAAAATACAACCATGGGAGAGTGCATTGCACTTTCAAGGGAGTTTGCGAGAGAGCTTTCAGAAAAACACAACCTTCCAGTCTTTCTATATGAGAAATCTGCCACCTCTCCTGAGAGAAGGGACATAGACTTTCTGAGAAAGGGAGAGTTTGAGGGGCTTTTGGAAGCTCTAAAAGAGAGAAAACCAGACTTAGGACCTGAAAAACCTCACAAAACAGCTGGAGCCACCATTATTGGAGCGAGAGAGATAATGGTGGGGCTGAACGTGAATCTCTCAACTTCTGACCTTGAGGTTGCAAAAAAGATTGCAAAAGCCATTCATTCAAAGTCAGGGGGATTGATGTATGTGAAAGCAATGGCAACTCCATGGAAAGGAATTACCCAGATAGGAATGTCAAACACAAACTTCAAAAAAACCCCAGTCTATAGACAATTTGAGTTGATAAAAAAGGAGACTCAAAGATACAATGTTCAAATAGTTTCTTCAGAGTTTTGCGGTTTGGTCCCAATTGAGACCATGATAGATGTTTTAAGGTACTACTTAAAGCTTGAAGATTTTTCAATGGAGAAGATAATAGAACTCAATCTGTAGATTGTTTGGATATAGGGGGATTGCCTTACTGATTGCCTTACTAATTCCTAAACTGCTGAAAATCAAGATTTTCAGCTGAATATTCATTCAACCCCACAACCCCAAAATCCTCTCAAGCAACTCTATGGCTTTTCTGTACAACTCACAAGCCTTCAATGCATAGTTGTTATAAGCGATGTAGTTTCCAGTCTCTAAGATAACATCTGTGTTCTTCCAATCCCAAGCAGAAGATTTGGGATGATTTATTATGGAAAAGCCATCGTAATTAGCTTGATCGATTCCCTCTTGTGCTGTTGGTGATGCTGGACATCTTTCAGTGGAAAAGAGAGTTTTTTGTTCGGCAATTTTAACTGGGAAATCCATAGAAGTCAAATTTTTTTTATTATGTTGTTGGAATTTATTCGACAACACCAGTTCAGAATCACAATATCCTAGATGAATGACATATCTCTCCTGCAATGTTCTCGAGCATCATCTTTTTTGCTTCTTTCAAATCCTGGGTATGACCTAAGACATAGGAGAGCTTTGCAAAGGCGGTCTCTGTGAGCATGTCCTCTAAAGGCACAACCCCAGCCTTTAGAAGCAATCTTCCAGTTTTATAGACATTGAGGTTCACTCTGCCATGAATGCACTGAGAGGTCATTCCATAGAAAACTCCCATTTCAACACCTCTTGAAACTGCATCTATGAGATTTGTGGAGATGTGTCCCAAACCAGTTCCCTCGAGGATCACTCCCCTGTACCTCTCAGAGAAAAAATCAATTACCTCAAGAGGCATTCCTGGATAGAACTTCAAGATTGCTACCCTCTCCTCAAATTTGGTATCTAGGTAGGTTTCTCCCAAAGCCTTTCTATAACTTGAGAGAAATTCAACCTTATCTCTAAAAACTTTGGCAATTGGAATCTCGTTCACACTCTTGAAGGCATCCCTCCTTGAGGTGTGGAGCTTTCTCACTCTGGTGCCACGATGAGCATAACAAAAATCATCCTCAATGGAGGAGTGCATAACTACCGAAACCTCTCCCAAATCTGTAGTTGAAAGCCTCACCGCACATAAAAGGTTTAGATAGGAATCTGTGGAGGGTCTATCTGAGGATCTTTGAGAGCCTACCAAAACCACAGGACAACTAAGCTCTCTCAGCATGAAGGAGAGAAATGCAGATGTGTAGTGCATGGTGTCTGTACCATGCCCAACCACAATTCCCTGAGAACCCTTTTTTATCTCTTTTAGAATTTCTCTTGAAACGAGCTTCCAGTATTCGAGGTTGTAATCCTCTGAAAAAATGCTCAAAACCTCTCTTCCATCTATTAGAGCAAGCTCTGAAAGCTCAGGAATCAAAGTTAGAAGTTCCTCTGGAGAGAAGGCAGGATAAACCGCCCCAGTTTTGTACTCTATCTTAGAGGCAACGGTCCCCCCAGTTCCCAAGATTGAAACTTTCTTCAAATCCTCTCTCTCCTCAAGGTGAACCTCGGGCATCTTTGCCTCAAATCTCTTTCCTTTTTCGATGAGCTCCACCTCATCTGCCTTGAAGCCCACGTTGTACCCATTTGAAAGCTTTATCACGACGACGTCTGAGAACTCTGTTTTGGGCATCAAAATTCCCTCATAAATTCTATCCCCCCGCCTTACTCGAACATAGTCTCCGACCTTCATCATGCCCACCTCAAAAACCCAATCTCCTCTCCATTCTCCAAAACCTTTATTCTTCCAAACTTCACGGTGTCAAAGTCCATAATTTTGGATGAAATACAGATCATCTCGTTTTCATAATTTATCTCTTTTATGATGCCAATGTCGAGACACTCTCCGTCCCTTTCAAGCCCACAAACCAGATTACGCTCCCAGCCATAATCTAAAATCCTCAAGGTTTCTCCATGAAATTCCACATCTTCTTTAGGATATTCCTCCTTCAAATCACGTCTCACCAAGAGATACCCTTCTGGAATCTCCTCTGCATATATACACTCAAATCTTAAAAGCTTTGAAAATATCTCTGTTTCTATTCTTTTCCCTGTTCTAAAGTAGGTGTTCTTTAATCTAAGCTCCTCCAAATCGTACATCCTCTCAAGAAAAGAATCAAAGGATTTTCTCCATCTGATTTGCCTTAATCCTCTTCTCATCTCTCTCGATATCCTTTTTACATTGCTTGAGATTGGAACTCTTAAAACCTTTTCTTGAGGATAGAGTTTTAGCAGATGCTCAAGTTCCATCTTCTTTTGGAGTCCCACCAAAAATTCAGGTCTTATCAATTCAAGCTTTGAATTTTTAAGATTTCTTCCTCCATCTCTGCTAACGTATCCACAGGTATCAATTATGATGAAATCCGCTCTCTTTCTTGCATACTCAACTAAAATTGAGAGTCCACAAACATGATCTGTGATGTTTTTAATGGAGGTGGTGCCTGTGAAGTAGAGCCTTTGAGGTTTTAAAACCTCCATCATGTCATCGCTGTCTGCAAAGGCAAGCCCAATGGTTGTTGGTGGACCAATGTCTGACTGTCCAACATCACTGTCTATCAGAGCCACTCTTTTCCCTTTTTTCAATAACTTTTTTGTAAGAAAGAAGGTGAAAGTGGTTTTCCCAGAATCTGTTCTACCAATTACCATCACAGTCCCTCTTTCAGCCTTCGAAATCTCATCTTGGAACTTGTACCACATTCTTGGAACTTTGATCTCCTTAGAGAGCTTTTTCTCCAAAATCTCACTTCCACTTCCAAGGTGAATCTCAAGAAGAGAGTCTTTCACACATCCTATCACCACACCTTCACCTTCTTTGAGTATCAGTTCTCTCTCACTTGAAGTTCCGAAAAATGCCTTTCCTTTGATGAGTTTTAGCTTTGCAGGACCTTTTAGGATGAATTCATCTCCTTTTTGAAGTTGCTTTTTCAAACCATCACCCATAATTCTCAAAGAGCCTTCCCCATGAGGTCTTTAAAACCCCCTCAAGCTGCCAGGGCTGTGTAGAACAAGAGGGAAAGTAGAGGTTCCAGGAAAGGTTGAGTTTTAACAAGATTTCCTTACTACTTTTAAGGCTTTTCTCGTAATCTGCCATGTGCATCAGTCTTTGATAGTCCTCAAGCACCGATTTCGGCTTAGTTTTTAGAACAAAAACCTGAGACATTGCAAAGCCTTTTTAAGAAAACTTATAAGGTTTTCCTAATGAGCATCATTGAAAGGGTATTGAGAAATCTCTGAGAGCTTGCCTGCATGTATCTTTTCCAATGCAAACGAAATCTTTTTAACCTGAAATGAAAGGTAATGAATGAAAGGTAAAAGTATGAAAATCAAAACTCCAGAGGAAATTTTCTTTGAGATAGGAAAGGAGTACAATAGATCTCCCCAAGGTTGGAGGGTGGCAGCTTCGAGAGAGGGAGGAAGGTACAACCTATTCATCTCCAAGGGAAAAAAGTTGTGGCAGATAAAGACAGAGTTCATAACTCCCTACAAAACCTTGGGCGTTGGTGGTCAGGTGAGAGCAAGGGTGAGATTCTCAGAGAATCCTCACACTTTCGGCTGGAGACCTCTCACAAAAAAACAGATTAAAGCAATCCTAAAAGAGGTCAGAGAAAAAAACAGAATTTCAGAAAGACTCTTCAAAGAATTGATGAGAATAGAACCAAAACCTTTGACAAATTTGAATGAGTCTGGAGTTCTCCAAGGTCCTTTAGAGTTTACCTCATCACTTTCCGAAATCTCTGAGAGCCAGAGAAAGCTTGATTCAGAACTCTCAAAAGAGCTCGACAAACTGGTTTTCAGAAGGAGGGGGTTGGTTTATCTTTAGAAAAAAGAAAAGATATTAAATTTTTTCTCAGATATTTCCAATAACCCTTATCGTATCTGTTCCCTCAAATTCTGTTCCGTCTGAGAGATTACCTATGATTCTTATCTCAACAGAATCTCCTGGATCAAGGATTGCTATCACTGAGGCTCTCAAGAACTTGATCATCAAGTCTGGAATTCCATCGTTGTCGTGGTCTCCGACCTCAAAGAACTTGCTCTCTAGAGAGACTGTTTCGTTCAGTAGTACCGTTGAAAGGTCAATATCTGAAACATCGTATCCCTCTGGAAGTTCGATATAGACTGTGACATACTTTCCCTTGCTCTTCTTGTTCAAAGTATCTGGGTCGAAGTCGATGGTTGCTTCTACTTCTTCGTTCAAAATACCTATGTACGATGTAATTGTTGTTGAATTTCGATTTGATGAGTTGTCAAAGACAATTGCTTTTATATTATGCTGTCCATTAGAATAATTTAGGGTATTGAAGTTTACATTGTAATAATTTGGATAACTTCCAACAAAGCCTAGTCCAATGAAATTATCGTCAATGTAAAACTCAACTTCATATATCCCACTCTCATCAGTAGCATAAACTCTCAATGTTCCCATACCACCACAATCGGCACAAGGGAATACTTCACCTGGATACGCAGGACTGTCCCATCTTGCATAGGGTGGAGTTGTATCCTCTGGTTCAGCATATATTCCACTGTTTTCATTAAAGTTGAAAGCGTCAGTTGCTATAAGCCCTAAAGCTAAAGTTGCCATAAGTAAAGTCTTCAGAATTTTTTTGGTCTTTATCATCCTTTTCACCTCCTTTTTATTTTATTCAAAATATAATTTCATAAAATGTTTATAAGGCTTATGGTTTTGGAGAAAACCAAACTTTTATAAATCTCTGATTGAAACTCTTTAAATGAAATCCGTCATCTGGCTTGCAAACCTAGACTCTTCCTTGAAGAGAAGTGAGGGAAGAAAGGTTCCTCAGGGACTTGCAATCTCTGAAATCAGCTTCAAGGAACTCAAGAGAGCCTTAGAGAATTTAGGCTTGAAGTTTGAAGCAGAGATGAGGGAGTATCCAAAACATCAGGGCTTCGAAAAAAGGATCTCTGGAAGAGTTATGGTGGAGAAAAAATATTCAAAATCAAAGCTTTTAAAGGTAATATGCGATGAAATTAGGAAAATGAGGGCAGATGAAACTTAAATATTTTGCTATAGAAAAATAAGAGCCAAAAAAACAACGATGAAAATTGAGGGAAGGA
>JBHIDS010000121.1:0-7425 GCA_046760205.1 Candidatus Methanofastidiosia archaeon | reverse complement strand
TGACAAAAATGGGATTATTCACATTACTGAAGCTGGAAACAGACTTATTGAAAACAGAAGACCACATGAGATTTTTCTAAAGCAATTTTTGAAGTGGCAGTATCCCTCATATCAACATGGAGGAAGAAAGGGAACGAGAAAACTATATCCTGAAACTACATTTGCCATATTCCCTTTCATTGAGGCACTATATTTCACAAGAGATTGGAGGGAATTACTAAGAGGGAAGTTGCCATATTCCTGATTCCACACAGAGATCCAAAAGGCAGAGAAAAGATTATTGAAAAAATCAATGACTTCAGGGAACGATTGAATAGACTTCATGGAAGAAAACCTAAAAATGAATTTCGAGATAGTTACCATCTTAAAAGCATCGAAGAAATTTATAAAGAAGAAATCGAGAATAGGAGAATTACAATTAGAGAAAGAAGACAAAGAGGAACCATTGAGAGTTTTATCCAAACAAAGAAGAGAAATTCTCTTGATTATGCAGACGCTCTAATAGGACATTGCAGATATTCTGGGTTATTTTCAATCAAGAAAAAGAGGTTAACACTCCTCCCTGACATGATTAATGAAGTTGAGGAAATACTTCTAATGAAGCATGAGCTTGTAGATTTCTATGATGATGTTGAAAGGTTTTACTCATATATGGGGAATCCAAATATTCCTGTTTTACCCTATGAGACTGAAGAAAAACTCATAGCTAAAATTCAAAGACTTCAATTTGAAAATGTTCAGTTAATTGAGGAAGTTCAAAAAGCATATGGTATCAAAATAAGAGAAAAAATCCCATCATGTCCAAAGGTTTATAATTTAAATGGTTTAAAAGATTGTCTTGATAGTTTGTATCAATTCAAGATAAATCTAAGGAAGATAAAACTTGAATTGGAATCTCAGAGACCACAATTTTTAGATGAGATAATTGAGTGTTATGAGAGGATTGTTAACAGAGAAATTTTGAGTAGAGATATTTACTATGAATGGAATACTTGGAGAGCTTTTGTTTTCTTGGATGATGCGATTAAAAAAGGGAAATAGAATCAGATAATCCAAGAAAAGTTTTTGGTGTCTTTATACCTGAGAAACTCCATAAAAATACTGTTCATTATTTCTTTGTTCATATGAAAAGTATGGCTAATCCAGATTTTGGTGGTTTTGTAACAATAATTCCTCTTGAACTTCAAATCTTTATCAATATATTAAATTTTGTGAGAAGTATAGGGAGAGTTTTCCGAAGAGAGATAAGACTCTTATTCGAAAGACTTGAAAATCTAAAAGAAACATCAAATAATGGGGAGGAGTGGATAAGTAGATTTCCTGAAGAAATTGAAAATTGGAAATCTCATATAAGAAAGAGTAGAATATAGTTAATTATAAATCAATTTTCCTTTCTGAAGATCAAGATATTTTGATGGATTATATTAGGCACATAGACATAGGGATACCCATAAGGTCTAACTCTTGCTCCAGTTCCATACCATATTTTTATTCCCTTCATTGTGAATCCAGCTTGTTTGATTCTCTCACTTATCTCATACGAAGCCATAATGTATTTAGTATCTTGGTATGAATCCCTTATTATAACCACAAAATATTTCTTGTCTTTCAATATTTGGTAAACCTTCTCAGCCATCTTTCTAATGCCTTCATAATACTCATTGAATGTTTTAAAGTTTCTGAAGTCTCTTTCATCATCTGAAAAATTGTTAAAGTCTGTTTTACGATGCTGAATTTTGTACTCATCTGTACACATCGTTTTTTCCAAGGCAATACTATAAGGAGGGTCTGTTGCAACAAAGTCAAACTGTCTCTCCTTTTCAATCATTTTATCTAATTCTTCTAAACAATCTCCATTTATCATCTCTTGCTCTCTAATTCCAACCTTGACACATTCAGAAAGTTTGCAGACTTCTCTATAAATATCAATCCATTTCTTATTAATCTCAATTCCCGTAGCTATTCTGTTACACAGAGAAGCCCCAAGTAGAGTTCCACCCACACCCGCAAAGGGGTCTAAAACTGTTTGCCTCGACTTTGTAAAAAATTCTATTATATGTTTCATCAGTTGAGGGGGCTTGTTTGCCCCATGTTGTTTTCTCAATTTATGGCCATATTTGGAAGGATAAGAAGACCTCAGAACTGATTTGGTGAAGAATAACCATTCATTTCCTCTTAACTCATTCAACTCGTTGCTTTCATCTATCTTTCCATTTGATAAAATTTCTTCTTGTCTTAATTTGTCCTTTTCTGTTTCAATGACTTTTTCAAATCTTTTTAGAATTTTGAGTTTATCTTTGTCTGATAAGCTTTTAAATTGATAGGAATTTCTGAAATTTGTAAATCTATCAATTAGCTTTTTCAGATTCACTTTCTGAGGTTTCCTATCATCTGATATATAATCCAACAAACTTCGACTAGCTCTTGACTCAGACATTTCACCACACATTTATTTCACAATGGTGTTGTGTTTATTAATCTTTGCATTAAAATTTTAGATATTCTCAACATCAATTTTAACTTTTACTTTTTTTTATTAACTGTATAAGGAAATTGTGAATCTCTAACAATCTCTGTTGGCATCTTGACATACATAGATTTCTTATTTTTTCCTTTGCCTTCCATATCTTAGTTTCTAATTCTATGATCATAACATCACGCAGTAATTATTAAATGTTGGTTAAAGTTAAAAAATTTGTGATAAAACTATTTGAAATACTTTTGAGAATTTATTTTTTGCTCTGGTTTTGTTATAATTATACTCAAAATGCACACTCTTTAGGGACTTCCCTATCATTTAAATTGGTACCAAACCAAGCGAGAGAAAACCTTTTAAATACTTTTACAAAGGTAAAATATCAAAATTAAAGAATAAAAAAGGTTGGTTGAAATGACAGATGAAAAAACCATAGAATCCATGTTGGAAGAGAAAAGAAAGTTTCCACCACATAGGGAATTTTCTGAAAAAGCTCATATCAAAAGTCTTGAGGAATACAAGAAAATCTATGAAAGATCCATAAATGACCCAGAGGGTTTTTGGGCAGAGCAAGCTGAAAACCTCTTCTGGTTTAGAAAATGGGACAAGGTACTCACATGGAATTATCCTGATGCCAAATGGTTTGAAGGTGGAAAGCTCAACGTCTCCTACAACTGCCTCGATGTTCATACCTCTTCATGGAGAAAGAACAAGGTTGCCATAATCTGGGAAGGAGAACCTGGGGATGTGAGATTCTACACCTACCAGCAGTTGCATCGAGAGGTTTTAAAGTTCTCAAATGTCTTGAAAAGCCTTGGGATAGAGAAGGGAGATAGAGTTTGTCTCTACATGCCTATGATTCCAGAGTTAGCCATAGCCATGCTCTCATGCACCAGAATTGGGGCTGTTCACTCCATAGCCTTTGGAGGTTTTTCTGCAGACTCTTTGAGGGATAGGATTCAGGATTCTCAGGCAAAGCTCTTGATCACCAGTGATGGAGGCTATCGCAGGGGAAAGAGAATTCCTTTAAAATCAAATGCAGATAGAGCACTCTTGAGCTGTCCAAGTGTTGAAAATGTGATCGTTGTGAAAAGAGTTGGGTTAGACGTTTCGATAAAGGATGAAAGAGATCACTTTTGGGAAGATTTGATTGAAAATTCCTCTCCCAAAGCGAAGCCCGAAGAGATGGAGGCAGAAGATCCTCTCTTCATCCTCTACACCTCAGGTACCACTGGAAAACCAAAAGGAGTACTTCACACCACAGCAGGATATCTTTTATACGTCTATCTCACCTTCAAGTGGATATTCGACTATCGAGAGGAAGACACCTACTGGTGCACTGCAGACATTGGGTGGATCACTGGACACTCCTACATAATCTATGGACCTCTCGCAAATGGAGCCACAAGCTTGATGTTTGAGGGAACTCCAGACTATCCAAAACCTGATAGATTCTGGGAGATCGTTGAGAAGTACGGAGTTAACATCTTCTACACAGCCCCCACAGCCATCAGAGCCATGGCTCGATATGGAGACGAGTGGCCAAAAAGGCACGACCTACGTAGTCTTCGTCTCCTAGGTAGTGTGGGGGAGCCCATAAATCCAGAGGCATGGATGTGGTACTACAAAGTAATAGGAGGGGAGAGATGTCCAATAGTAGATACATGGTGGCAAACTGAAACAGGAGGAATCTTGATTTCTCCTCTTCCAGGAGCCATGTCCTTAAAACCTGGCTCTGCCTCAAAACCCTTCCCAGGCATAGTCCCAGACATTCTGAGAGAGGATTCAACATCTTGCAAGGTGAATGAGGGAGGATACCTTGTCATAAGAAAACCCTGGCCTGGAATGCTTAGAACAATTTATGGAGATCCTCAAAGGTATGTGGATCAATATTTCTCAAGGTTTGAAGGGTTTTACTTCACAGGAGACAGTGCAAGATTTGATGAGGATGGAGACTTCTGGTTGATGGGAAGGGTGGATGATGTTATCAACGTCTCTGGACACAGGATAGGCACAATGGAGGTAGAGTCAGCCCTAGTTTCTCATAAATTGGTGACAGAGGCTGCAGTAGTTCCAATGCCTCATGAGATAAAGGGACAGGGACTCTATGCCTTCGTTACTCTTAAAAAAGGTGTTGAAGGAACAGAAAGGCTCAAGAGAGAGTTGATCTTGAACGTTGCAGAGGAGATTGGACCTATTGCAAAACCTGATGTGATTCAGTTTGCAGATGCTCTTCCAAAGACCAGAAGTGGGAAGATAATGAGGAGAATCCTAAAAGCCATTGCTTCAGGTGAAAAAGAGGTAGGTGACACCACAACTCTTGCAGATCCAAGTGTTGTGGAAAAGCTTTTGAAGGAGAGGTGATCGTGTGTTGATAATAAGATTGTACCCAAGAAAAGATTTAGAGAAGGTATGGGACTTTGTATTGAAGAACTTTGAGGAATACAAATCAAAAACCGTAAAACCCCTCTATATCTCCCAGCTTGCAGGAAAAAACTGCATAAGCGTGATACTTGAGGTGGAGCACGTAAACCACATCATGGAGTTTCTATCAGAAGAGATTGCAGGATGTGAGGAGATTTCAAAGACCAAAACCATATCACTTGTGAAACCTGTCTTTCTTCCAATTCCAAAAAAAAGGCCTAAAAACCTCAATCGTTATACGGTAACTCTGAAATTGGATCCCAAACGCTACAAAGATATCTATAAAAAGCTCATAGATTATCGTTATCCAAGCAAAGTCTTTCCAACCTACATCACCTATGTTTTGGGAAGGTGGGATTTGATGCTCTCTCTAAATGGGAGAAATCATGAGGAGGTATTCGGGTTTGTACAGGATAGGATAAGTCCCATGAAAGGAGTGAGGGAGTTTTCGATAATCCACATAAAAAGGTGCAGACCCATAGCCTCTAAGGAAGTTTGGAGAGAGTTCCAAAAAAGTCTCTTGTACCTTCCATCCTGGATGACCTCAGAGGAACTCAAGGAAAAGTATCTCTACGATTATAGAATCTACCCAACAGATGAGTATGGTCTAACTGGTGCCATGGTGGATGAGCTCTAACCTGACCACAAACCTTTATAAGACTTTTTACCTCACATTTCAAGATGAGGCTTTGCATAGTCTTTGGAACAAGACCTGAGATAGTGAAACTCTCACCTGTGATTCGCGCTCTTAAAGAGAGAGAATTGGATTTTTTTACCATACACACCAACCAGCACTACTCCTACAACATGGACAAGGTTTTCTTTGAGAATCTCAAGCTCTCTCCACCTGATTTCAATCTTGAGGTTGGCTCTGGAACCCATGCAGAACAAACCTCAAAAGCTCTCTTAGGAATCGAGAAGATTCTTTTATTAGAAAAACCTGATTTAGTTTTGGTTCAGGGAGACACCAACACAACTCTTTCTGGGGCATTGGCATCTGCAAAACTTTTAATTCCAATAGGACATGTGGAGGCTGGACTTAGGTGTTTTGAGAGAATTCCAGAGGAGATAAACAGAAAGGTTGCAGACCATCTCTCAGACTTTCTCTTTGCACCAACCAAAACTTCTGAGAAAAACTTAAAGAGAGAGGGAATTTCTGATGAAAAGATATTTACAACGGGAAACACTGTGGTGGATGCTCTTTTGAAAAACCTTAAAATTGTAGATGATTTAGATGTTTTAAGGGATTTTGGGGTGGAGAAGGGAGGTTTTTTTCTTCTAACCCTTCACAGGCAGGAAAACGTGGATTTCAAGCCAATTCTCTCAGAAATTCTCAAAGGTCTAAAGCTAATCTCAGAGGAGTTCGATTACCAGATTCTCTTTCCAATACATCCAAGAACAGAAAAGATGATAAAATTATTTGATCTTGAGAAAAAATTAAAAGAAATAAGAACCTTGAGACTCATCAAACCTATGGGATATCTAGGTTTCATCAAATTCCTCTCTCAGGCAAGGCTCGTTCTAACAGACTCGGGAGGGATTCAAGAAGAGGCTTGTGTTCTAAAAGTTCCATGTGTTACCTTGAGAGAGAGCACCGAACGACCTGAGACCTTGGAGGTGGGGTCAAACGTTCTCTCTGGAAGAAACTCCAAAAAAATCCTAAGATGTACAGAAAAGATGCTTTCAAAAAAACCTCATTGGAAAAATCCCTTCGGAGATGGGCGAGCATCTGAGAGGATTTTGGATATTCTATGTGAATAGTTTGTATCTTTTGAGATTCTTCAAAAGAGATATTGATTTTGGAGAAAATAAATGGATTCAGTCAATAAAAATTTTCTCCAATTTGAATTATCAACTGCAGAAGTATGGAAACAAACAAGCAAATATTTAAATATAATCAAGTGGTTTAAATTATGATGACCAGAACATTAATAATAGGTTTAGATGGAGCAACATGGGATATATTAATGCCTTTGATTGAGAAGAACAAGTTACCTACTTTCAAAAAGCTGTTAGAAAACGGTGTTCATGGCCCCTTGGAATCCACAATCCCGCCAGTTACAGGTCCATCATGGTTGTCTTTTGCTACTGGCAAGAATCCAGGAAAAACAGGGATTTATGATTTTTTAAATAGAAACGATATAGACTTAAGACTTAAGCCAGTATCTTCGAAATCCTATCAGGGGCAATCTATTTGGGATTATCTTACAATTAATGATTACAAAGTTGGAGTTGTTGCTTATCCAAACCTCTATCCACCCTATCCAACCAACAATTTCATGATTTCAGGCATAGGTGCTCCATTGGGTGGAAATATAACATATCCTAAAAAACTCAGAGAAGAAATAGATGATGTTTCAAAAGGATATGAGCTTGTAATTAGTTATCATAATGTAAAATACAACAATATGGAACTTTTTATTAGAGATGTGAACAGATTGATAGATAAACAATTCAAGATTGCCTTACACCTTTTAGAAACAAAAGACTGGTATGAATATCCTGCTTGACTTCCTTTATCCCAA
>JBHIDS010000120.1:0-7478 GCA_046760205.1 Candidatus Methanofastidiosia archaeon | reverse complement strand
GCGAATGTTCAGGAACTTCTACATCATTTTCAAAACTCATAAAGATGAACTGTTGGTTTTCGCCTTGAAAAAGATATGAGTGTACCCCTTTGATGGGAATATCTGCTTCTGGTAGATTTGTAATCATCTCTGGAAAGAAATTTTCTTTTGGCATTTTTCAAATCCTCCTTTCTTCAGTTTGAATGGCATATAAATTATATACAAAATTCACTTTTTGTTTCATTATGGAGGTATATAAATCCTTTATTTTTATAAACCTTTCGATTGTTTTGCAAAATTCAAACAAAAAGTTTCTTCAAACTAAAAGTTTTCACCAAAAAGACCATAAATTTCCTCCCACAAAACTTCTTTCGGATAACCTCTCTTTTCATGTCCCCAATCTACCATGACTTCCATTTTTTCATAATTCAAAGAAATTCCATTGGTTTTAAGAAAACTTGAAATTATTCTACAATCCTCTAAGTATTCTTCCTCTTTGATTTCTATTCTTCCTTTATTGTCTAAATATCCCAGTAACTTCATCATTATCAAAAATTCAAATTCTGGAACTTGAAAATCATCAATTCTTTTTCTGTATCTCACTACATCATCTGTCAATTGAAGTTTTTCAAATCCAAAAATTATATCTACCTCAATATCATTGTCTTTATGAGTAAAAATCAATGTAAATCCAGATTGTTCTACTCTAAAGTCTCCATTTAAAATCTTTGCAATTTCTTCTAAAACTTTGAGAAATTCATTCTGTTGGATTCTCTCAATTTCTAAAGGGTAAACATCAATGTCTTTAGTCATTCCTCTTGTTTTTCCAGTAAGAATTAGTTGTGCTGTGCTACCAATGCATAAAAGCTCAATTCCTCTCCTTCTAAATTGTTTGACAACCTTTTTCAAAGCTTCTCTATGAATATCATCTGTGATCATGCAAACTATCTCCCTTTACTTTCCAAAATCTCAATTTTTGTTTTCTCAGGTTTCAATCCTTTGACAGAATACTTCATGTTTTCCCTTTTTAGAATTTCTGTAATATCTTTCAGAATACCCAATGAAATTGCTCTTCTCAAAATTTTTTCTAAATTAATGTCTTTTTTCAAAATTTCAACAATTCCTCTTGTGTGTCTTGGGTTTTTCATGTAAGTTAGAACTAAAATCTCTGTCTCAGGAGAAGGGATTTTGAACCTGTAGTTTTCAACAAAAATTTCAACCCTATCCTCCAATAGATTCTCACTAACTCTCAAAAACTCAACATCATCAAACAAAGGTTTTGGAACTCTTTCTGAGGTTATAACTATTGGAACATTAATTATGAGACTTGTATAGTGATTTAATCCCAAATCTGCAAAGGCATGATTGATTTTTAGAAAATTTAGAATGTAGTTATTCATTATCAAGCTATTCTTGTATTTTGACACAACATAGGTTCTAAAAGCAATTTCTGGTGGTATAAGAACATACAACCCTCTCCCAATATTTTTAAGCAAATTTCCTTTTTTCGCCATTGTCAAAAACACTCTCAATTGATTTCTGTTTAGATCCAGAATCTTGTTCATTTTATCCAAATCCATGATTTTGTTCTCACTCCCCTCTTTCAAGAGAGTAAAATAGTTTTCCAATACATTTCTCTGAGGTAGCATGGACATCACCTTAATTAACACATTGTTAATTTTTCTGTTAATTAATACACTGTTAATTAAGTATATAAACTTTTTGTTAGAAAAGCTAATAGAACTTTCAAAATCTCTTCAGCCAGCTCCACCAAATCCTCTATCTTATCCTTTCCTCTCATTTTATCCTTCAGAAACATAAGAAATTCAAACTATCTCAACCTCACACTTAGCAATCAAATCAGAAAATCTTGCATTCCAATTCTTTTCAAGCAAATAGATAATTTGAGCTGAAAAGATGTCTAAGAGAAAAAAATATGGATTGAATTTTGAGAGATTTCTCAAAAAAGAATCTTTGTAATTTATTTCCCTTCCATTTTTCAGAACTCTTAACCCTAAAATATATTTTCCAACAGAAAAACCATAGTGTCCCTCGAAAATCATTAGATAAAAAACAAAAAGAACTCCAAATTGTCTCCAAATTTGGATGAAGTTGGTACTAAAGTTTAAATCAAAAGGAAAGGGAAAAATTACAATTTCTCCAAACCTTGATACCATCAAAAGCCCCAAATAAAAAACAAAAAAATCAACTCCAAAAGCAACAACTCTTTTTAGTGTCAGAATCTCAAGGTGAGTTGTTTTTATCTTTTCTTCTTTATACTCCAAAAACTTTAGCATTTTATAAGCTTTCAGACCTTTATCTGTTAAAAAATATTTTTTATTCTCTCTTTGAGAAATCAATCCATTCAATTTTCTCAGATGAAAGCTTGTACTTCCTGTATCTCTTTCGATCAATTCCATTATTTCTGTGAAGCTCAATTCATCGTTTTTGTATAGATGGGATATTATCCTTCTCCTTTGCTCATTTGAAAGAGCTTGGAATAACTTGTCTATTTCCTGATTCATAACATCACACAAATATCAGATGTCCAAAGACATCCAAGATTCCATGTAGATAAATCGAAGCTGTAAGCTTTAAAGTCCTTAAATATATGTACCCAAGTATTATACCAAGTATAAAGGTACTCGCCAAACTGTAAATGCCTTTTTGAATGTGTACGAGAGCGAACAGAAGAGATGAAATTAAAAGGGCATATTCATCCCTTCTTAAGAAATCCTTTACAAAATTTAGAATCAATCCCCTAAACATTATCTCTTCACTCAAACTTATGATAAATGTATAATAAGTAAAAGTCACCACGAGTTCTGAAATTTTTGGAATGTTTACTCCTGGAAGTTCAGTATAACCAAAAATCACACCTACTGGCATTAAAATTGTTAATGAAACAACTAATCCAAACAGGACAAACGAAAAATCTCTCATTCCAATTCCAAGAGAGTAACCTAGTTTCTCTCTCTCAAAACCCCTTATAACGAGAAAAATAAACAAAACTAAGTTTATACCAAGCCAAATGTAGAATAAATCAAAATTGAATCTATATGGTTCAGGTATGTTGAAGATTCTAATGGAGACAAATCTGGATTGAGTAATCAAAAATATCATCAAAAGAATCAAGACATCTCTATTTGAAGCTTTCATCTTCCCTATGTCTTTGTTCTTTAAAATTAAAATGAGAAACAATGTAAAAAACATCAAAAATACAAAGCAGAACAAGGACCAAAAGAGTTTCAAGTTTTCTACTGTAACATAGTTATAGGTTGCTATTATTAATGCAGAAATAATGGAAAAGGAGAATCCAAGATAAACCTTGTTGATGTTTTTGAGAAAGCTAATTCCATATTTAGTTCCAAGAAAAAAGAACGGTAGAATGGTTATGAGGATGTATGCAATGTATACAATGATAGAAATCCCTCCAAGTGAGCATTGCTTATTGAGTATGTAGATAGATACCAAGAAAAGAGAGATTCCAATCACTGAGAAAACCACATCTAAAGTTGAATTGAATTTTATTTCATCCCTTTTTTCAATTTTGAACTTCACTTAACTACCCCCATTATCTTTAAAACCTTTAGGGTTCTGGTTGTATAGAAGAGGAGTGCTATCCCACCCATGAAAAATTTAGATAAAGAAAACCAGAAATGTGGTTGCGAGAAATCCCAAAATCTAACAGATGAAACAATTTGGATAACACCTATTGGAAAAGCTAGTGCAAAAATAGTGGAAAGTAAAAATCCAATCATTTCATAGTCATCAAAGTACCTTTTAAGCCTCCAGATGCAAACAGAAGCCCAAGTAAGGAGTATCACAAGATAGATGTACATGTAGTCAAAGTACCAGTGAAACTTTTTGAAGAGATAGATTTCATAGAGCCTTGTTCTCCAGTTGTAATCTCTTTTTGTGGAGTAGTATCCCCAAGAGAGCCCAACATGGGTAATCCAAAACCCTTTTCTTATCTTGATACCAACATCTATCCTTCCACTCTCCTTCAATCCCAACATTTCAACAAATTCCTTGTACTCCTCTTCTGTTGGAAGCTCTCTTTCCTGAGTTTCTTCAAGTGGAAAGAATAAACTTCCTATAATGAAAAAAACTATGATTGCTGTTAGGTAAGGATGCCTTCCAACAAAGCTCTTCTTTATATCTTCTCTCATCCTTTCACCTTTCTTATTTCATTGAATTTTTTAAGACGAGTTAAGTAGAAAATGGCTGCAACGATTAGAGGAAGTAAAAAAAACATGTATAAAATCATCAAGTTTTCATCATGGAACCTGAGAAAAGAAATCAATAAGAACAAGGGAATCAAGGAGAATGGAAAAACCAATCCAGAAATCAAAAATCCTAACATCTTATAGTCACCCATAATCTTTCTGTGCTTGATAGTCAGAACCACCGCCAAGAGAAATGTAAAAATCCATGCATAGTTTAGAAACCAGCTCGTCTTTTTCAGGAGATATACGTAATAAAGGTGAGACTTTGACTCTTCAGATGTTCTGTATCCCCAACTTTCACTGAAATCAGTGATCATTTTACCCTTAATCTTTATTCCAACCTCAACAGTTCCAGATCTCTCTAAACCATACTTATCGATAAAATATAGATATTCTTCCTCTGATAATCTATTCTCACTTGGTTTGAGAATTTCCTTTGGCAGAAGACCAATAACCAAAGTCCCAAGGGCTATCCAAAAAACCAAAGCTACTAAGTAAGGATGCCTCCTCACAAATCCTTTTTCTCTCTCATCTCCCATCAAATCACTGATTTTAACAGAAAACCACGCTATTTATACTTTTTTTGAGAAGAATTCTATGAAGAGCTTTTCAAAGAATCCTTGGAATTCAATCTCTCAATCTCAAAAACCAGGATATTTTTTGAATCAGGACAGCAAACCCTTACCTTTCCCTTCTCCCCCCATGGAATCTCTCCCCCAAACCTTAAAGCTGTTGCAAAGGGCAAGATCACATGGTTTGCCCAGTGGCAAAGCGCCAAACTCCTCTCGCCATAAATCCATTCATCTCCAACTTTATATCCAAAAGGACATTTGCCTCTCACAACTTCCACAACTCTAATCCTTAGTTGCATTTAACCACCTCTGAAAACAACTTCCACGTTTTCCAGCCTCAATTCTTCAAACCAACTTCTTTTTCAAACAAAAAACATCCATGGACTCTTTTCCCTTTTGATGTTGTACTCATTTTTTAAAATATTTTCTGTTTCTTCCAGCACTTCATCAATTTTTTCTTCAATGAATTTTGTTTTTATTAAAGTTATGCAGAATCCTTTTTCTTTAAGATATTCAGCATACTCAGCCTTTGTCCTTTTTTTCCTAAATTTTCTTTTTTGGGAAATTGAATTTGATTCTTTTCACAGGCAACCTTCAAGGCAATAAGGTATTTTTTTATGAATCTATTTCTCTCAACTTCAAATTTTTTATCAAGGAAAACGGGTGAAAATCTGGAGAGAATTGAGTATGCAAAAATCCCATCCTTAGGTAATGTCTTATAAATTTCTTCAAAAACCAAATCACTTTTGAATTGCCAGAATGCAGAGTTGCATAAAACAACGTCCATCTTTTCAAAAACCTTTGAAATTTCTTCAGCAGAACACAAAAAAAATTCAACATTTTCATATCTTATTCTATCTCTTGCAAAATCAAGCATTGCCTTTGATTTATCAACACAATAAATCATTTTTGGGTTTTTCTTTAAAATTTCGAGAGTTGAAATTCCAGTTCCACAAGCCAAGTCCAAAACAATTTTTTCATAAACATCAACTTCTTCTAAAAGCAATTTCGCTGATTTAGAATAGGTTTTGAATTCATTGTTGTATGTTTCATATGCCATTACACTCTCATTCCATAAATTCATTTTTCATCTCATCCTTTTTGATAACCCAAATTTAAAAAGTAACTCTGATTCGATTTGGGAGATTAAGAAAAAAAGGAGTTTTCATAGTATTGCAACACAGAGTAGTACTAAAATTCCCAGAATCATGTTGATGAGTGCAAGCATTTCGAGCTGGTTCTGAAGTTTTGGTATCTCTGGCGGTGGTTTTTCACCTGGCTTTGGAGCTAAGGCTTTCATCTTTGGGCCCAGAACGAAGGTAACGCGAACTCCTATAACTATCATTACAAAAATCAGCACATGTTTTAAGGTCAATACCTTTCCATAAAACGTTGATATATCAAAGAGCATTCCAGATGGAGTTATTAGAATACCTGTAACCAAGAGAACGATGATACTGCTCCAGGCAAGAATCGTGAAGCGTTTTATAGCAGCACCCAAGAGCTTTCCTCTCTGAGCTGGGTCAATTGCCTCGAGGGATGGCATGAGCACGAGATTTGCGTAGATCATTCCACCTATCCACGTAACCGTTGCCAAGGTATGTAGAAAGTCCAAAATTATGTTAAACAAACTCAACTTTTCACCCCCTTTTGATTTTGATGATGAACATTTTTTCACCTAATTCCTTCTTATTCTTGGATTTATAAAGATTAGGGTTAAATGATTTAAAAGCCGATTCCTCTTTGTACATTAAGATCCTCCAAACATTTCTATTTCTAAAACCCAAATTATTTCATTGATAGTCATCGAACAGAAAAAACCTTTCTGATTTTTGGCAACATCCCAGAATAGGGTTTGTGTTTTTTCAAAATGGGAATCTTTTACAAACAGTGACACGAAGATAGATGTATCAAGAAGAACATTCATTCTATCATTTCCTTGTTAAAATCCTTTCTTATTTGCAGTTCATTTTCTTGGAAATTCTCTTTGATTAACCTAAGAAAAGTAACTCAATCAAATATAGCCACACTAGTCCAGGAATCCAGGCGATCAATGGCAATAAAGTAAATAGGTATCTTTTTATCGTTCCAACTTCTGAATTTTGTTTTTTTAAATCAAATAACCATTCTTTCATATTACGTTTCATTTTTCATCACAATCCAATATATTTCAAAAAAGGGATGATCCTTGGTACTCTTTCTCTATATTTGAGATATTCATCACCATATTCCTCAATTAATTTCTCCTCCTCTAAAAATGTTAAGAGATATGCAAGTAGGAACCATAAGACTACCAAGACTGTCCCGATTAAGGAACTAAAAATCAAAGATAAGCCAAGAGGCCAAAAAGAATCACAAAAATATATCGGATGGCGTACTACAGAATACAGTCCTGTTGTTCGTAACTTCTCTTCTTTTTGTGGTCTTGTAAAGGGTTTTATCAGAAAAGCAGGTGTTCCAAAAGCTAAAGCTACTATCAATACTATGAACCCAATTATTGGCAAAATAACTCCGTCTCCAAATCTTGGCTGACTTATGAAAGGCAATGGCAGAATAATTCTTGGAATTTCAGCAAGTGCAACTACAAATACACCAAAAAAGGTATTTTTGCCAAAAGTCTTGCTACCTACAACGAGAAAGCCCAACCCCCAACCGATAGTTGCTAAAAAGGCCCAAAAGAATGGATTGTTCCAAAATT
>JBHIDS010000119.1:0-7521 GCA_046760205.1 Candidatus Methanofastidiosia archaeon | reverse complement strand
TAAGCTTTTTTTCTATCAAGAAGAATTGCCTTCATTCCAACATTCTTTGCCCCCAAATAATCCTCTTTGTAAGAATCTCCAACATGGATTGAACTCTCAAACCTTGCCCCTATTCTCTTTACAGCTATTTCAAAAATTTTAGGAGAAGGTTTGTCAAAACCAACAACTTCAGAATCTATCACAACTGAAAAGTAAATCTTTAATCCCAAATTTTCTAAAATTTTCTCCACAGTTCCATTTGAATTTGAGATAACTCCAAGATTGAATTTTTTCAGCTTTTCTAGAATTGGAAAAACATCATCAAATACTTCAAAAGTTAGATAGTTAAAAAATTCATCATAAATCTTCTTTGCATAAAAATCTATATTTTCATTAACACCAGCTTTTTTCAACACAACCCTGTTGCATTCACTCCAAAATTCTCCAGAATCCCTCTTTTTTGAAACATTTTTTTGGTAGAAAATTTCTCCAGTCTCAAACCCCTTTTCAATGTCTAAGTCTTTGACATTGTAATTAAAGTCTTTTAAAATATTTAAAAAAACTTGTTGGGGAGGAGGAGAGGCTTCTACAAGAGTTCCTCCAGCATCAAAGAAAATTGTGTCAATCATAGAATTCCTTTGTAAAACATCATAAAAGCCTTTTCTTTAAAAGGCTATGATGGTTGTCATAGGGATTTACAAAATCTGAATCTTTCAAACCCAAAACCTTAAAAACATACAAGAGAATATCGAATAGCTTCTGGATGATGTGAGAAAATAAAGCTTGAAAGAAAGGGGGATTTGCTGACAGGAGCTACTTCACTCTTGAGTACTTGTTTATCTCAGGCTCATAGATCTCTCCAGAGCCCAAGAGCTCTCTCAATGCCTCCTCGATTTCCTCAGAGGAAAAATTCTCTGAGAGTTCAATTATGAGGGCATCCAGTTCTGCTCCCTTTCCATTGTCCAATCTTTCCACAGTCTCAAGAATTCTAGACTTAAGTTGAATCTCTTTCGGAGTCTCCTCCTCCCTTCTTTGAGAGAGATACCTGTACTCATCCAAAGCCTCAATAATCTCAGTATTCACTCCAAGTTCCTGTGCCTTTTCCTTTTTTCTTCTCAGGTTCCCCTCACTCTCAAAAATTTCTTTGGCTTTCTCGAGTTCAACTTTATGCTCTTTATCAGATTTTAGAAGTTCCAGCCTATGGAGTAAGATGAAGTTGGGATGTACCTTGGAAAGGGCTTCTAAAACCAGTCCTTTCTCACCTCTCCACTCATTCACCTTAGAAACAACTTGCACTATGTCTCCAGGTTTCAGATCTTTGAGAAGTGAGATTTTATCTCGAAAGGCTGTTGCCATGATGGTTTCTGTGGAGTCGTCGAGTTGAATCCTTGCGTAGGTTCCATCCTCTGAGAAGAAAGGGTCTGAGACTACAGTTGCCACCAATTTCACCCTGTAGATCTTTTTGCCATTCTCAGTTGTGACGTGGGTTGGGACGTACTCCTCCTCAGAAATCACATAAATGGATTCATGCAGATCCTTGAGTCTCACCCTTTGAGAAATCTTTCTCTTCCTTTTCATCCTTCCAACTCCTGAATTTTCTTGTAGAGAGATAGGTCAAATTTGCTGAAATCAGAAATCATCTCTGATTCTATGAAAAGCTCTCTTCCAGAAATCACTCTTCCCAAAACCCGAACCACACTCCCAACCTCAAAGAGCTCATATGAGGAAACCCTCACATAACCTGTACCATCATCTATCGTCATAGAGTTTGAGATGGAATCTCTCTGAGTGACTGTACCAATTATACTGACTCGATAGTCTCTTTCACTCAACTCGCAGATTTCCCTCTCCAAAGCAGGTCTTCTCCTCAAGCAATCTCCTCCAAAATTCTCTCACATTCCCATCTTACATCAAGCTCTTCGATCCTTGAAACTCTCAAGGTAATGCCTCGATACTGGTCTGAAAAAATCCTTCCAGAAACCAGAATTTCCCTTCCCAAAAGCTCTGTGTGATGTGTTCTTAGGTACTCATCAGAGGCGCTCCTCAAATCATATCCCTTATCGAGATACTCCTTTAGATAGAAGTAAACCTCCTTAGTTTCTTTTTCAAGGATTTGCTCTGCCCTATCTCCAAAGAAGGAGAGCCTCAAAAATCCTGTGCAGTCATCTATTCCAAGATCCATGATCATCATCCTCTTCTTTAAAACCTGCTTTCCGCACCTGTCACAATAATAGATGCCTTTTTCAAACCTCACTTTCTTAAAACATTCAGGACATGCATCATAGATTCTAACGCTGTAAAGTTTGACGATGGTTCCCCTCACTTCCACGTATTCATCACTCTCTTCAAGCTCTGAGATTTTCTTTCTCATGTGTGGTTTTTCCTCAAGCTTTAAAAGAGGTGGTAACTCATCCACCCTAGGGTCGTCTGTTGGATTTGAAATAAGTCTTCCCTTTCCAAGGTAAAGATCAAGACCCCTCTCAGATCCCTTGGTTGAACCCCCAACAACCTTTAAGACATCCCCTCGACTAACATCAGAGATAAGGGAGGTGTCCTGGTCCCACAAGACTAGGGAGACTTTTCCAGTTTTGTCTGCTATGTATACTCTCGCCACCTTCCCAGTAGTTCCATCTTTTCTCTCAAACTCTGTTATTCTTGAGACTCCCAGAACCCTCCCAAGAACATTCACATCACTCATTCCATCCACCAAGTCTCCTATTTCTGGATACCTCTCTTTTTCAGTGATTCCCAACTCGGAGATGAGGATTGACAAAATGCCCTCTTCTGTAAGCAAGCCCTGCACTTCGGCTCTCTTCTCCTCTATCTTTTTTTCAATCTCCGAATCCTGCAAGCCATGATCTCTTAGTTTCTGCCAAAGACTCTCTTTGGTTTCCATAAAATCAGTTTAACTCAAGTTATATAAAGCTTTTTGTAGGTCTGAGTTAATCAGAGAAGAGAATACAAATATATACTGTAAAAGAGCAACTTAGGCAGAAGAACATTCAATCGACTATGCATTACCTCAAGGTTTCTATGAAGGCAAGGAAGATGAATTATGATAGGTATATGCCTGAGTTTTAGGGGGCTTGCCATGGCGGGACTGGGGCATAGCAGAAAATTCTGGGGAGGACATAAACAATTATGACGATGATTTCATACTGCTAAATACTATGAAGATAGTAACCTTTCATGTCCCGTATCTTTGTATATCTCATCTATTGCTTCCTTTACTAGCGTTGATAATTTTTTTTTCAATTCATTTGATTTTTGTAACAAAATTTTCTTACGATCTATTTCTCTTAACGCGTCGAGCTTTTTTAATTCAGAAATCAAAAGTTTATACACAAAAATATTATTTCTGATTAATAGCCATTTGTCAGGGAATCTACCAGGCAAAAACAATCTATTGTTGAAAAGCCATTTTTCTTGCTTATCAATATAATTACTGGCTTCTGTTAGAACGAATTTCGCTACTATTAAACTTTCCACTTTTTTTATTCTAACATAGGCTTCTTGATTAGCCTTCACTTTTTTTCCAGCAATTATCTCGTCCTTTTTTAAATTTCTTTTTTTCTCAAATTCCCTTCTCTGCAATTCCAATTGATGTTTAAATTCCTTTTTTTGTAAGTGGCGCTGTACTAAAAATACAACAATGCCTCCTATGATAGCTCCACCTAGCCATTGAGG
Organism: Candidatus Methanofastidiosia archaeon; assembly: GCA_046760205.1. GTDB lineage: Archaea > Methanobacteriota_B > Thermococci > Methanofastidiosales > SZ-28-30 > JBHIDS01. The sequence continues at coordinate 3,855 of JBHIDS010000119.1, read as the reverse complement.
TATTTCAGGTATTTCCATAACTCATCAATCTCCTTATTCTCCTGTAGATTCTTCTTTTTCATTTTCACTTTCTTTCTCAATCTTGTCTTCGACTATGATAAATTTTAAATCTAACAAAATGGGTGTTTCAAATTCCTCATAAATTTTTTCCTCAATTGTATCTACGATATCATCACAATCCTTTTTTTCAATTGCTTCAACCACATCGTCTAAAATATCTAGTGTAAAAGCAAAGTTTTTACCCTTGAAAACTTCATCGATTAATTTCTTAGAGATTTTATATAATTCATTTAAGTGGTCTTCATCAATCTTTTCTTCTGGAAGTTTTTCTGTCTCTTTAATTTCATCTGCAAGACTACACATTTTTGAAAACACTTGAAGGAGTTCTCTGAGCCCTTGTATTCTTCTATACTTTTGTTCCATCTTCCATTTTAATTCAAATTCCCTTTTCTGCAATTCCAATTGGTGTTCAAAGCTCCTTTCTTGTAGATATCGCTGTATACGGAATCCAAAAAAATAACCTATTATGAGTGTTATGATAGGGATTGCTACTGTCCAAAAATTGATTGTGATAGGTGTTTCTTGCATCTCAATTAATGCAATTGGAACTTTATAAATCTTTCCTGTAATTATTAAATATAATTACCAAGTTGGAGGAGGCCACCAATCAGGATGATCCATGAGATACAATAGTCATCTCACCACAAGGAATCCACAGAGTATCACACCAATCACGGTGCTTTGTTTAAAATGGGAAGATCCATAGGCAAAAGGATGATCTTGCATACTTTCATCAAAAATAAATGCTAAGGCAATGCCATTTATCAGAGGATCATAAACAAAAAGAAAAAAGCAAAGCCCAATGATAATGTTCAATCCAATTCGATACCTTCTTAATAGAACTCTTAGCAAATCTTCTACCTACAAAAAGATCTAAAAATTGACCTATAAAAACTCCAACAATCATGTCGATCATGGGGATACCTGAGAGTACCATAAAATAATTTCATTGCGTATGATTAAAAAGCTTTGCTTACTGAAAGTATTTGTCATACCACCGATATATACTTAAGATAATTTTCCTTAGTATCTGAAGTAACCACATCTTAATACCCTTTTTCCTCTTCCACTTAAAATAACTATCAACACTACTTATTATCTCACTACCAAGATTTGAAAGCAGGTAAAACTCTTCAACAATATCAAGAATCTCATCAAGCTGAGAAGGTACATTATCCCAATCTTCATAAGGCATCTTGTTACCTAACCACTTAAAATGAGGCTTTCCAAATCTCTCGAGAGCAAGCCTAAAAATCTTACTACAACTTGGATTCAAACCCATCTTCATAGCTCCAACTGTATCGACAGCTAAAAGATTTTCACCACCTATTATGGTCTTTGTAAGCTTTGGTGTGAGATCTTCTTTCAATCCCAAGAGTCCGTCTGCACTCAAGTAGGCATCTATCAATCCAAAATCTACAGGAAAAGTGGCGAGAATATCTATCGTTACTTCATCAACTTCCCTCTTTTTGTGATACTCTAAAAATTTGTTCTGAAGGGGAGCTGTACCATATAGATTTTTCAAAGTTAGAGTGTAGTAATAAGAAGCATGTGTCTTGTTTTTAGCAAAAGAGATTCTAAAGTCTGCATCTCTCCATGTTGGTCCAGCATAATGGTTTCCTAATCTACCCTGATATTTATAAGGCACCATCTGTTTAGTAATGTCTACAATTTTATATCCATTCCCTGAGTATCCAAAATACTTGGCTACTTTCTTAACTTCCCTGTTTTCAAACCAATTTCCATAGACATTTTGAGATTCAACAACGGAAATATTTACAAAGCCATGATCTCCAATTCTCGCGATTATATGTTCAACAAGTTTGGGATCTGTGAATACAGATGAATCTTTTTTGGAGTAAGCCATCATGAGGTTTGGTTTTATTACTATTGAAAAATCTTTTTTTCTCTTTTTAGATTCTTCATATTTGTTATTTAAGATTTTAAAAAATTTTGTTTTTTCTAGAACATTTTCTAAAGCTTTGAACTTATCTTTATTCTTTATAGAAGCAACTCTAAATTTTTTCATAAAGAAAAAAATGAAAAGTATATTAAGGTTTGGGTGACTGGGGTGAGAGATATTTAAGGTGATTGGGTATTGTATGAATTGTGTTGGTACAATCAAAATGCTCTATCCAAAGAACTTCATCACCATTTTTTTTTGAATTTATGCGAATCCCATGCTTCGTCCACTTCAATGAATCCTCATCTATCTCTTCCTCTTTTGATCTTTTTCCTGATAGGATGATAGGATTATTTTGTGAATTGGAAATCTTTGGTGGTTGCATGAAAAAAGAGGTGTTGGGAGACAAAACTATTGCAGACCTTCAAAAAGACGCAATGAGGTAGGATAAGAAAAAGGGCAAAAAACAAACAATAAAGAATGAGTGCGGAGGATGGGATTTGAACCCACGTATCCCTGCAGAACAGGGTCCTAAACCCTGCGCCTTTTCCAAGCTCGGCAACCTCCGCATGAAGGGGGCTTGTCCCTTTCTAAACCCCATGGTATCAACATATTCTCTCATCATTTATATTTTGAATTAACTTCAAGCATTATCCACAAAACGTTGCTAAGAGCCACCATGAGCTCTTTCCCCTTGTTTCCCTGATAGTCCACTACATCTGAAAGCACCAAAATATCAGAATCGTACTCTCTTAAAATGCCTGTGAATACATCGTTGCCCTCCACCAAGATGGAGAGCTTTTTTCCCTTGAATTCTTTGAGCTTGTCTAAGAGCAGCCTGGACATAAAATCCTTTTGCCTTCCAGCTTATAAGATTTTCTCCTTTCTAATCACTTTAAGGTTATCGATCAAAGTTTCAGGATACTGACCTGCAGAGTCCTTCTCCAAGGCTTTCACCATGTCCCAAACTGTGAGCAGAGCCACAGATACACCTGCCAAAGCCTCCATCTCGACTCCTGTTTTGTATTGCGCCAAAACTCTGCATTCGCAAACAACCTTATTCTTCAAAACCTCAAAATCTATCTCAACCTTCTCAAGAGGAACCTGATGACACAAAGGAATCAACTCTGATACCCTCTTTGCAGCAAGAATCCCAGCAACTTGAGCTGTAAGCAAGACATCTCCCTTCTTAATCCTTTTTTTCTGAATAGAATCAATTGTACCTCCCTTAAGCTTTATCTCACCTGAAGCTATGCATAGTCTTTTTGTAACTTTTTTTTCAGAAATATCCACCATCTTTATCCCTTCTCTTGAGGAGTGAGTCAGTCTTTTCATTCAAACACCTCAAGAGTATAAAAAACCAAACTTTTAAAAGTTTTCATTCAAAAGCCTTAAGATGGGTAATCTCTTTTCAAATCTGCAGAGGATAAAACCTCAAGGCTTGAAAATATTCAATCTCTTGAAGTCCTCTGAAGACATAATCAACTTGGGAGTTGGGGAACCTGACTTCAAAACACCTAAGCACATTGTAAAAGCCACAAAAATTGCTTTGGAGGAAGGTTTGACTTCCTACACTCCAAGCACCGGTCTTCCAGAGTTGAGAGTTGCAATCTCAGAGAAGGTTAATAAAGAGAATAAAATTCGATGTTCAAGAGATGATGTATGTGTAACTGTAGGAGGAACCCAAGGTTTATTTGCAACTCTTTCAGCCCTGGATGTTAGAGAGGTTTTGCTTCCAACTCCAGCCTTTTCAGCCTTTAAACCCACAATCCTTTTATCTGGTGGAACTGTAAGAGAGGTTCCTCTCTCAAGAGAGGATGGATTCAAGCTGAAGGCAGAGGATTTGGAAAAAAGGATAACCAGAAAGTCCAATATTTTGATTTTGAACTCTC
>JBHIDS010000118.1:0-7547 GCA_046760205.1 Candidatus Methanofastidiosia archaeon | reverse complement strand
CTGTCTCCTCGGGCATGTTCCAGTAACCCTTCATCACCTGGGGTCCTTTAACAATGAGCTCTCCAACCTCTCCTATGGGTATCTCCTTTTTTCCAGTTTCCACATCCATGATTTTTGCCAAAGTATCTGTTATAGGCATTCCAACACTCCCAATCTTTCTTTCGCCAACGATTGGATTGATGTGAGCGACAGGACTCGTCTCTGACATTCCAAAGCCCTCCACTATCTTTCCACCTGTAGTCTTCTCGAATTTCTCAAGCACTTCGACAGGCATGGGAGCAGCTCCAACGAAGCAGTACTTTATAGAGGATATATCGTACTTTTCAACTTCAGGATGGTTGATTATGTTGATGTACATGGCTGGAACTCCAGGGAACATTGTGGGTTTGTGCTTTACCACATTCTTCAAGACGTCCTCAACATCTCTTGGGTTTGGAATCAAGATCATGGCGGAGGCTAAATATATTGACATATTCATACAGCAAGTGTTTCCAAAGCTATGAAATATGGGCAGGGCAGCCATTATCACCTCTTCTCCATACTTTGCCTCATAGAGCCAGTGAATGGTCTGTACCAGGTTTGAAACCAGGTTTTTGTGAGTCAGCATCACACCTTTAGGAACTCCAGTGGTTCCTCCAGTATAGATAAGCACCGCAAGATCCTCAGGCTCTACCTCAATTTTTGGGTCTTTTGAGGGATACTTTGAGAGCAAATCCTTGAAAAAGTAAACTCCTTCCTCTTTCTCCACCTTCGCCAAATCCTTCTTCTTTGCAATGGGGTAGAGGAGGCTCTTTGGAAATGGAAGGTACTCCTTAAGGTTACTCACAATTATGTTTTTCAGTTTGGTTTTTTCTCTGATAGCCTTTACCTTTGGATAGAGCAGCTTCAAGTCCAGGGTTATGATGGTTTCTGCTTCAGAGTCGTTGAGTTGATGTTCAAGCTCTCTCTCAACATACATTGGGTTCGACTCTACCACAACGCCTCCTATCTTTAGGGTTGCATAGTAGGAGATCACGGCTTGGGGGCAGTTTGGCATGAAGACTGAAACCCTATCTCCCTTCTTCACTCCCAAGTCTTTTAGAGCGTTTGCAAGCCTTAAAACATCCTCTCGGAACTCTTTGTAGGTAATTTTTTTGTCCACAAAGATCATGGAAGTTCTTTCTGGAAATTTCGATGCAGCTTCGTCCAAGTAGTGGTGCATAGGCACCTCAGGATACTCTGCACTCTCTGGCACCTGTTTAGGATAGTTCTTTAGCCATATCTTTTTCATTCTCTCAACCTCTCAAAAGAGTTACAGCATCCATATATAAGGTTTTTGTTTAAAAGCCTTCCCTGAATATGATGTTGAATACTTTATGCTGCAATGTTCTCAATTTTGTCCCTTTTTTGGATAATACTTTCCAAATGTAAACAGAAAAGTTTATATATGGTATTAAATTATACAAATAACAAAAACAGGAGGTGATTTAAAGAATGAATTGTGAAGGTTTTAAAAGGGGAAGGATTTCACCCATACTGAGTTTGTGTAAAAGGAGTTATATAAAATCGCTTCAAGAAATGAGGTGTAGCAATGAGTGAACTAATTGACATTCTCAAAGTTATCCACATCCTCAGTGCTATCCTTATGGCATGGCCTTTCTATGCTCTGGTAATTGTCAACCAACGCGTTCGCTTGGGTCCACCACTAGGTGACCGTGCCGACATCTTTATGGAGAATATCATCAAGAACCGTACCATCCCCTGTTTCGTCTTCCAGGCCACGGTTCTCATCACTGGGCTGGCGCTGGTGTTGTTGCGTGGGTTGCCACTCGACATACTGGTCACGAATTCAAGATTGGGACTGAAGTTCTTGCTGCTTTTGTTCATTGCCACCCTCCTGTCCTATGTCCACCTCAGCCTACAGCCACAGATTGATGCTCTGTTTGCCCAGATTGGCAATTCTACACCAAATGATGTCGCGTCTCGCATTGGTGCTCTGCGCCTGCGTCGAAAACTCATCGCTTCAATCTGCCTCTTCAGCGTACTGACGATGGCGATGCTCGGTGTGCAAGTCTGGTCTGCCTTTCCCCTCTGGCTTAGCGGAGCTCTCGTTCTTGCCATCGCCTTCTTTACATGGAAAGCCTATCAGAGTTCCATGCCATATGGATGGTTATAAAGGAGCAACTTTAGCTAGCATGGACTTATGAACTCACTACATTCGTCAAAATGCTTTGCAAATTCAACCCAAAACCTCCAAAAATATCTCCATCTTTTTCATGGCTTGCACTTCATCATAGTTTCTTGAATCACACATATCTCCCTCGATTATAATACCTGGAACTCCAGTCTCCTCAGATAGAACCCTTTTTATATCCAGTTGCCCCAGAGAGTAGGACTTGCAGCTTCTATCTGAGTGCATTACAAAACCATCCAGAGAGTAATCTTTTATCAATTTTTTCATCAAATCAATTTTGTAATTGAGCCCTCTGTTTAAAAATATAGAGGTGTAAACCTCTGTGAGGCTCAAGAATGGATCTCCCAAATTCAGCTTTCCAGACCAGGCATGGGTGTAGGTATCTGCTGGAAAGGAAACTCCTCTCCCTGCAAGGGAATTGAAAAGGTTATAGATGTTGAACCAAAGTGGGATGTTGTCCCAGAGAAGACGAAATTTCTCATCTTTAATGGCACCCTTTTTTTCTCTCATCCTCTTTTCTTCCTCATAAAGCAATCTCTCATAGTAAGATATGGCATCTTTTTCTCCCCTGAGGCATACTATGGGTGCCATGCCAATGAACCTGTCTGGGCAATTAAGGGGAGTTGGAATGGCTTTGCAGTTTTTGAGGATTTTTGTCCAGAGGGAGACTGCCTTTATAGATCTCTCCAAGACATCCATTAGATTTTTTTCCTTCAACTTATTTTGAGTGTGTCTTTCAAGAAAACTCACCAGTTCTAAAAGTTGAGTTTTAACATAGTCTATCGTGTGAGGTTCAAGCCCATCTTCAACGAAAGGCGTGTCCAGCACGAAGAGAGGAACTTTGAAGTGATCCCTCAAAGCCTCAAACCACTTCACAACGGTTGCACAGATGTTGTTAGAGCATACGAGTAAATCAGGTTTCCTAAGTCCTCTCATAGGTGCAATGCTACCATTTAAAACCGAGCCAATGCTGTTTCTGGCATAGGAACAGAGGTCTTGAGAGTAGCCATGAGACTCTGCCACCTCGCAGAGTCTTGTGGAAATCCTCTGGGCACCACATAGAGCACCAAAGTTTTCTGGGTACAGGGGATAGATTTTCATGGCACGAAGAATCTCAACAGGAGCTCCACTTGAGATCCAGGCGATGTTTCTTCCAAGATAAGGCAGAATTTTTGAGTTGCGATAGTACTTCGTCATGATCTTTTTAAGGTACTTTGAACTTTGAAGCTTTCTGTAAGGTTTTTTTGTGAGGGTCATTGAATCATCTCGAGAAAACTCTGGATTCTCGTCTTTACCTGTCCTTCATTTGAGATGCCGTGGTCTGTCTCAATCAAAAGCGTTTTAACACCCAGAGCTTTCAATTTATTCTTAATCCTAACATAGTCAAAGGCATGGGACTCACAGAATTTCTGCAGCACAAAGATAACTCCTCTTATCTCATGTCCTTCAACTGTGTCAAGGATACGCTTCTCCCTCTTTAAACCCTCATCGAACTTCACAGGATTTGGAATTTTTTTAAGGTATGAAGCAGCGAGGGTTTCAACACCGAAAGCTTCTATCTGAAAATCAAAGTATCTCGATCCACAACTCAGATCATCTGAAATCACACATCCTCCCAAATCCTCTATCCACTCAAATATCCTCGGAGATGAGAGATAAGAACCTGAGATGAATAGAGGGATTCCACTTTCCTTAGAAGATATTTTATTCCCAAGACTTGACAAAATCTCCTTTAAAATACAATTGTGTTGCTCCTTAGGCAAAATCTGGCTCGATACCACTACATAGAAAATTTCAGAGTATGGGATGATCTCTGGATGTTTCAGCCTGAATTTGTAAAGTTCTGAGAGGAGCAAACGATTTTCGTTGTAAATTTCAATGCTCTCTTTAAAAGCTTTCTTAGAGAATTCTTCACCTTGAAAGGCTTCGAGTTTTTTGATGAGATTCCAGAGTTCTTGTGAAAAATAAGATACCGCATCCCTGTCTAGCTTTGCAGGCTCAGAGAGAAAGAAAATCTCAATATCTACAGAGCTTTGCCAAATCTCTGCCAAATTTCTGAGAGAGTCACAGGTTCCACTTGAGAAGATAACACCATCTAAGTAGCTCAGTCTCGAAGACAACCCCTCATTGAGGCAACTTCTCACTAAGGAGCAGCAGAAACTCTGGAGTTTTGAATCTGCGTGAGAAAGAGGCGTTGGAGATGCAAGTATTCTTGTGGGATGAATTTTAAAGGAGCAGAGAATCTCTTCTGGAGTGTAAGTTGAGAAGTATCCAAAGAGCTTTTTCCCACTTTCCCTCTTAAGGTTTGACAGATATTCATGTCTCCTCTCAAAAACATCCTTGAGATAGCTCAGAGAACCTTCAATTGAGGTATTTGATTTCATCTGATTCTCATAAACTCAAGACTTATTTAAATTTAATGTTTTAAAGGGTTTAGGGAAAAATTTTTAAGCTTCAAAACTAAATGTATTTAAAGTTTCTGAATGATGTAGGAGATATACGCTCTCAAGCGAGAAATGAGGAATAGCTGACAGGGACTTCTGAATCTTCTCTCTCATGAATTGAGGTCGGTGCTAACTCACAAATCCCTCCCTAATAGTCAATAAAGTATTATACAGTATCAGTTTGCACTAAAATATTCAAAATATATAAAGCACTCCCACAATCCATTTTTATTTTATCTGACGTTCGTTCTCGGTGTATGCGAAGTTGCGGAGCGAAGCGATGCAATTTGCACGAAGCGTAGTGAAGCCATTTATCCGCTGTTAGGCGAAGTCGTTTTAATTTGTTTTTCCCGAACTAGTCTTTTAGGTCCCCAAATTATTGTTATAGATATTGAAGCAAGAATAAGTAGAATTAAGTAGTAAAGACTGCCAAGATCTGTTTCAAGGGTTGGGAACAGAACCCACGAGAAACTAATCGTGGTGTGAAAAATTAGCGCTGTCAATATGCTACCGCCGGTATTGTTGTATAGCCAAGTCATTAGTATTGCAATAAGGATGTCTGAGATTATAAGGCCAAAAATCGCATGCTGGTAAATGATTGCCTCGCCTATAAAGAAATAGGGCAGATGCCAAAGCCCCCACATGAGTCCAAGTATCAGGCTGGAAACAAGTGCATTAAACCTTGCTTGAAGACGTGGCAGAGCATATCCTCTCCAACCGAACTCTTCTTGAAGCGGTCCTCCAAGAAACAATAGATAAATAAAGGAATAAGAGCCGACAACAAGCGTAAGAGGGTTAGATAGCCAAGTCAGTTCAGGAATAGTCTCTCCACTGAGTATTGCCAATAAAAGGGCCCCGCCAGTTATTGCAGGCATAAGAAACAATGTGGGGAGCCACCAAATTTTGTTAAATCGAAAATCAACTCCTCTTTTCAATAGTTTTATTACTCCGACCTTCCTTGCGCTTAGATAAGTGAGCAAAAAAGCGGCAACAAGCGGACCCCATGCAGCTGGATTGTCAGGACCGACTAAAAAGTCAACAAAGATTGAAGTGCCTAGCATTCCTCGCATGGCCAAGGCTTCGAGGATCCAAAACAGCCATGTAAAGGCAAATGCAATTAAAAAGAATAGCCATAAATTTCGGGTTTTGAATTTAGATTGTTCCATAATTGCACCTCTTTTCTATGCTTATATCTTATGTTTTTGCAATTAAAAAATTTTACGATTTCGCCTAACGGAATGTGGGTAAAAGAAGTTTTGGGCGTAGCCAAAAATTTGGACAAATCTTTGATTTGTCTTTTACCCACTGTTATCGGAGTGCGATAGCACCGAGCGAAACGAAGTAGAGCGAGAGTCTGCCGAAGGGGTCATCAAAAACATCCTTCTCATGACTTTTCTAATAAGATTCATTTTTAGTTCCAATCGCCGTTATCCCGGCACTTTTTGGGAATCTCAATCCCTTAACATCAAATGAGAGTATTTCTACGTCTTTTAAACCGGCATTTTCCATCATATCCCCGACATCATCTTCCGAGTAGTAACCCATCTGCCACATAAACGCAGTAACCTTCCCCCAGAATCTATCACTCACAGTGAGTATGAATAACTTGCGTCTGGGTTTGAGAACCCTGACCATTTCTCTCACTACTGGCTTTACTCGTTTCAAATCTCCGTGCATGCATAGGTGTTCTATCATTCCGGTGGACAATACAAAATCAAATGAATTATCATCAAAAGGCAATTTGCTAGCGTCTGCCGCTCTCAATTCAATCTTATCTTCCAGATTTTCCTTTTTTAAATTTCTCTCCGCTATTTCCAGCTGTTTCTCTGAAATATCAACTCCAACTACACGAACGTCCTTTTTACATTCCTTGAGCAGGTTGATGGTTACAATCCCTGTCCCTACGCCAACATCCAAAATCTTGTCGCCGTCCTTTAATTCCACATGACTCAGCAATTGGTTCATGGCGGCGGGCAGCACCTTCTGGTAACCGGCAAGTTTCATGAATGGTTGATAAATCTTGTGCCCGATTCCATTATAAAACTTTTTTGTATTTTCCGGTGTTGTGAATTTTCTCATTTTTACCATCTTAAATCATCATCCTGATTAAACCGTACAGTGCCTTCGGCGAAATTAAAGATTTTGTAATCATAACACTATATCTGCCCTCATCTAACGTTTCGGCCATTATCTTTCTAAGGGCATCGTTTTCCCGAAATATCTTGGATTGTTTGTTCAACAATCTATCTGAGACCGGAACCCTCATCATTTTAGCGAGCCTAAACTGCCAGCCGAATTCTTTCCCCCACATGTTTTCATAATCTTTGAGTTTCTTTTCCGAGAAATCACCACTTTTGGCGGCGTATCCTGAAACTTTTCCTGCCATCTGACCACATAACATCGCATATTCTATGCCCTCGCCCGTGTGTGGATTGACTTGACCCGCGGCGTCTCCTGCAAGCAGATAACAGGATCCATAGCTTTTTCTTCCCTTATTGAATACGGGAACGATACCTCTGGCATAAACACTTGTTTTTGAATTTCTTAGATATTTAGATATTACTGGATGGTTGTCACTCAACTCGTCCATCTTTGCTTTAACATTCACACCCATTTTTTCACCAAGACCAAACGAGACATTTCCATTAGATTTTGGATAGATTGCGGCGTAGGTATTTGATGACACATTCTCACCATAGAAAACATCAATAATATCCTCATCAGTTTCATAAACATCTGATAATTCTTTTTGGCTGAGAATGACCAACTCATCATTGCTCCATTTTAATCCCAATGATTTTGCTACGGTAGATGCGGTGCCGTCTGCCCCGATGACCATCTTTGCGTGTATCTTGTCGTTGCCTGTTTCAATAATACTGCTCCCCGTTCCAAAACTTACTTTTTTGACGTTTTCACCAACTCTTACTTCT
>JBHIDS010000117.1:0-7578 GCA_046760205.1 Candidatus Methanofastidiosia archaeon | reverse complement strand
TTATTGTTTTGTGCGCCATGAAATTTATGTGTATTTAAAGTTTTCGTTGGGAAGGTTTCCTAGGTTGAGATATTATTAGAAAATTTTGAGGGAGAAATGGGTTTTTTTAAAATTCAACCGAAAAGTATTTATACTTGTATTTAGAATTTTATTTATGAAACCGATTAAAGGTGTTTTCAATGGTAAATGAAAGGGATTTACTTAAAGAACTTTACAGAAAACATAAACTTGACAGATATTATACCCCATTTGACATTAATAAAAAGACTAGAACATTTAGCATTCCAGAAAAAATAGATGAGATACTTGAAGAATTAGGAAAATCCACAGGACTGGGAAAATCAGGAGTGATTGTAATTGGAGCTTTGTTGCTTTATGCCTTATTAAAAAATAAAAAGGTTTAAGAGAAATAAGAATAAAAGAGGTGATTAGATGAAATCTGAAAAACATATGTTGATTGGAGGAATTGCTGGGGCTTCAATTTATTGTGTATATAAGAAATTCAATGGCGAAGGTATTACTCCATATGGGGTAATTGGTTCTCTTACTTTAGGAGGATTGAGTGGAGTCCTAGCTGATATTTTAGAACCAGCTAATAATCCACATCATAGAAGTTTATTTCATAGTTTAGTTTTTATGGCAATTGTTGTGTTATCAAATCAAAAAATATTAGAGAATCCATCTATTGATGAAAGTACAAAAATGCTAGCATTAACTCCTTCTTCAGGTTATTTGAGCCATCTCTTAGTAGATGCCACAACTAAAAAAGGAATTCCTTTGATTGAGTAATGTTTAAATTTAGAAGTTATTAGAGATTTTCCCCTTAAACCTCCTCATCCTCATCAAGCATTAGTCTCATAGTGTCTGCATCTGGGGGCATGTGCGCTAAAAAGTCCTCTGAGGCTCTTCTTGGATCTCCAGATTGGTAGATATAGCGACCAACGACTATTATGTCTGCCCCACTTTCCAAAGCCTCTTTGGTGTTTTGAGGAGTGATTCCTCCAGCCACTGCAACTAGAGCTTTGCTTTTACCCCGTATCTCTGAAAGGTTTCCCCACATAGTCTCTATCTCCTCCCCAGCCTCTCTCTTTGAAGCCTCGTAATCCACGTTTCGGTGCATGAGTATAACATCAGGCATGAACTTTAAAGAATTCAAAACTTCTATGGGCTTTCCAACATTCATCATGTCAAGGTAAGAGTAGATACCCTGTTTTTTCGCCTCGTGTATCGCCTTGTTTATAGATTCTTTTGTAGAAAGTCCTGAGATGCAAACTGCATCTGAGGTTGAATCTGAGGCGATCTTTACCTCAATCCTTGAAACGTCCAAGGTTTTCAAGTCTGCCACCAAAAAGGCATCTCTTCTGAGCTCTCTGATCTTCTGAACGACATCTACTCCAAACTTCTTTATGAGGGGAGTTCCTGCCTCTATCAAAATCCTCTCTCTTCTTGGAAGTTCTTTTACCACTTTTTCTACTCTCTCAAGAGAATCCATGTCCAAAGCTACCTGAAGGTAGGGTGGATTCCAAAGCCTTTGAACTCGAAATCCCATGATTGGATGTTTTCCCCTGTCCTTCTCTTTCAAAATCTTTTTTATAGGTGGATAACCCTTGAGAGCTCTCCTGATGGCAAGCCTTGTGGCTCCATAATTGTACTGGTATATCTTTCTAAAGTCCTTAGCCTTTGGATGAACGAAAACAGATGCTATTATAACGATTTCATCCAACTCATCCTCTTCAAAAAGCCCCTCCTCAACAGAATCTACAACTGCTCTGGCGACGGCAGTCTGGGCAGGTCCAAATATCTTTGAGGCATCCTTTAATCCCTTCACAGTGACTTTTGGAACTATTAAAACTGCAGGCTTTGCCAAGAGATTTGGTCTTATCACTCCCAAAAGAGGGGTGTGTCCAAAGGAGAGTTGGGAGAGCCCTGTGGCAAAGGCAATCCCAACTGGGGAGTCTTTGGTCCCAATCAAAAGATCAACGTGAGCAACCTCATTTCCAGAACCTATGAGAGCCTCACCAATTTCATACATTTTTACAACCTCAAAAGAATTTTTATCCAATCCTATAAATATTTTGTGTTAGAGAACGCCTGAAAATCACCAAAACCTTTATAAGCCTTTAGAAAGTTTTGGGGATTGCCAGACTAAAACTCTAAGAGTTGATGATGGATGAGGTGATGAAATGAAGATGTATCAATTTGAGGTTCCAGACGAGCTCACAGAGAAAGCCTATGAGACTTTGGAGCTTGCGAGGGACACTGGAAAGGTTGCAAAGGGTGTTAATGAAACCACCAAAGCCATTGAGAGAGGAATTGCAAAGCTGTGCTACATCGCATTGGATGTAAAGCCTGAGGAGATTGTGGCTCATCTTCCGCTGCTCTGTGATGAGAAGAAAGTCCCCTTCATCTATGTTCCAGAAAAGAGAAAGTTGGGAAGTGCATCAGGTTTGGAGGTGAGTACTGCTGCCTCTGTAATAGTGAAAGAGGGAAAGGCAAAAAAGGCAATCTCAGAGATCGCAAAACAGGTCTCAAAGCTGAGAAAGTGATGACATGGAGGAAGGGACACCTGCGAAGGTTGTGGAAATCAGAACGAGAACTGGAGCTACTGGAGATGTCTTTCAGGTTCGCTGCCAGTTACTAGAAGGTAGGGACAAAGGTAGAGTGCTCACCAGAAACGTCAAAGGACCTGTAAGGCTTGGAGACGTTTTGATTCTTCTCGAAACAGAAAGAGAGGCCAAGGAGATAAAGGTTCCAAGGTGATCATATGAGGTGCAACTTCTGTGGCTATGACATCGAGAAGGGAAGAGGGAAGATGTTTGTGAAAAAGGATGGCTCGGTGCTCTACTTCTGCTCTTCCAAGTGTGAGAAGAATCTTTTAAAGCTCAAGAGAAAGCCAAGAAAATTTAAGTGGACTCATTATGCACAGTGATTTTATGGAAAAAACCTTGATAATCATAAAACCAGATGGAGTCTTGAGAGGAAAGATTGGGGAGGTAATCTCAAGATTTGAGAACGTTGGCTTGAAGATAGTTGGAGCAAAGATGATCAGATTCTCAGAGAAGCTTGCCAGAACACACTATTCAGAGCATGAAGGAAAACCTTTCTTTGAATCACTCTTAAACTATGTGAGAATGAGCCCAGTTCTTCTGATGGTGGTTGAAGGCGAAAACGCCATTGAAATCTGCAGAAAGCTTGCGGGGGCTACGAATCCTTCAAAGGCCCTGCCAGGTACAATCAGAGGAGATTTTGGAATCTCTGGAGAAGAGATTTTCAACATCTTGCATGCCTCGGATTCTGCGAAAGCTGCTGAGAGAGAAATAGATCTCTTCTTCTCAGATTCTGAGATCTTCTCCTATGAGAAGATATGGTTTTAGTTTTTGAGATTCAGGACCTTTCAAATCATAAAGTTTTGAAAGGTGATCACTCCAGATATCCAAGCCCCTTTAGTCTCTCTCTAACCACCTTCTCATCCTCATCTGAAAACTCATGTTTTTCTCTTTCAATCTCCTTACTCTTTTCATATTTTATCTCTCTCTTGTAAATTTCAGAATCTTTTTTAAAGATTTCTCTCAGAACCCTTCCATCGACATCATCGGGTATTGGTACCCCCATGATGTGGAGAATTGTGGGCATGACATCTATGATTTTAGGTTCTAATTGGATTTTCCTTATATCTTTTCCATAAGCTATGAAGATTCCATTTATTTGATGATTTCCAATAGTGTATTCTAAGTCTTTTAAGACAAGCTCTCTATCTTCCTTAGTTGTATACAAGTAGCCATCTTTTAACAAAAAGACAATATCAGGTGCATATTCAAAGTATTTTCCATGGTACAGTTCCTCTCTTTTAAAAACCTTATCAAAGATTCTCTCTGAAGTTTCTGGGTCTCTGATTTTTTTGAGTTTTCTTATCAAATTCTCTCTAAAATTCTCATAGTCCTCAGGTTCTATCAATCCGAAAGGTTCTCTATCTTTTAGGTTGATTCTCAAACCCCAGCTGTAGTAGAATGCCTTCATTTCTTTGATATTGTACTTGATTTGGTGTGTGAGCTTGGATTTTGGAATCATTTTTTTTGCTTTCTCTGGTATGAAGGAAGTGTCTCTAACTCCTAGTTTTAGGAAAAGACCATAAGTTCTTCCAGTCGTAATTCCAAATCTCCTCAAAATTTTATGAGGAATGGGCGTCTTTCCCCTGCCAGAAAGTCCAAGCGTTTTTAAGAGAGAGTAAATATTTATCAACTTCTCTATTTTAGTGATACCATGATCAGAAATTACAAAAATGGTGGTGTTTTCTCCGCACATAGCCACCAACTCACTTAAAATCTCATCAAGTCTCTCATAAACCTCCTCAATATCAGGTTTTCCCCAGAGAAAGTGAGAAATCTGATCAGAAGCCATGAAAACTCCCATAAAGAAATCCCATTCTTTTTTGATTAAATGTTTTGCGAGGATAAACCTGTTTTTTAAAATTTCTAAAACATCTTTCTTGGCTTTTTTCAATCCTACAGAATTTGGTCCAAGGTTTTTAAACTGATAGTTTGGAATTAGTTCAAGAATTTCACTTTTCAACTCTTTTGGATATGTAAAATCTTTTCTTATACTAGGTGTTAGCCATCCAGAAACCATAAACCCATTGACCTTCTCAGGAGGATAGGTTACTGGCACATTGAAGATTCCAACTTTCTTATCATACTCAGAGAGGATATTCCAAAGGGTACTTCTTTTTCTAAAGCTCGCATCCGCCATCTTTATCTCATACCCTCTAAGTAAGATGAAATTATACAAACCATGTTTTCCCGGATTTACCCCAGTTACAGCAGAAGTCCAGGCAGGTGCGGTAATATAGGGTACAGTACTCTCCAATCTTCCCCATGCTCCATTTTCCATTAACTTCTTAAGAGTGGGAAGCTTTCCTTTTTCGATCATTGGAAGGATAACATCAAAGGTTGCACCATCAAGTCCTATCACTAAAACCTTGTTTTTATTCATCCCGCTTTCTCCTAAAAAGAACTTATAAATCTTTCTTAATTTCTCTTTGTAAAATTTACAATATTTATATAAAATCTTCAACTACGACCAAAAGTTATTTAAATAAATATCATAAATTTATCGATGATTTAAATGAACTTCCGAATCATTAAGGAGGATTGTGTATGAATAAGAGTTTGGTAGTTTTGGGTTTGATCTTGAGCCTCGTTATTTCAAATTCTTGGTTTGGAGATTCTAATAAATGGGCTAAAGCAGAAAATCAAGAGGAGTTTGCCTTGATTCTTTTGGAAACTAACGAAATCAACGTTATGAAAGATGCCATTAACTTTATCCAAAGTAAAGATGGAAGGATAATTCATGTTTTTCCAACTCACATTCTCATTGGTGAGATTCCTCTCTTCCTCGATGGTGAAATAATTGGCAAGAAATCTATCATTAAAATCTATAGAGAGGTTGTTGATCCCTCTCTCTTTGAGGATTATGGAAGAGCTGCAATCTTTGGAGCTACATCTTGGAACAACAACATAATGGGTTTAGAAGAAACAGGATTGGTTCAAGGTTTTCAAGACCCAGGACCCATAGAAAATGATGTGAGAAAGGTTCCCTACGCTGAAGCTGCAGAAGAAAGTTTGGCGGCAGCCTACGGGGCTGGGTACTGGGATACGAGTGAATTCATGATAGGAAGTATAGCTGTTGGAATAATTCTTATGGAGAGTAATGGCAGTGCAGAAAACTGGAGCACCTCCAGGGAGAACCAGGTAATCTCAGAGATTCAGAATGCCATGAATTGGTGGAATGCGAGAGAGAGTGATGCTCACCTCTCCTTTGTATACGATATTCAAACAGGTGTTCCAACGTCTGTGGAACCAATTCAGACCAGCTCTACAAATGATGACACTTGGATAAACCATGCCATGGATTACTTTGGAATTGCATCTGACTATTACCTTACAAGAGTTAGAACGTACAACAATGATCTGAGAGATACCTATGGAACCGATTGGGCAATAACCATCTTTGTGGTGGACAGCTTAAATGATGCAGATGGAGAATTTACAGATGGTGCCTTTGCATATGCCTACTTTGCAGGCCCCAATCTCTCAAGCGGACCATGCATTATAATGACCTATGACAACGATGGATACACCATAACCTATATGGATGCTGTGGCTGCTCATGAGTTTGGTCATGGATTTTATGCTATGGACCAATATGCTTCCAGTGGATGCACATGTACTGAGAGTTCTGGATATCACAACACTCCTAACCAAAATTGTGAAAATAGTTGTTCAAGTGATGTGGGAAGCATCATGAGGGGAGGAATATCAGGATATCTAAATGGTCAAGTAGATACTTATGCTCGTCAGCAAATTGGTTGGAAAGATACAGATGGGGATGGAATCTTGGATATCCTTGATTTTGAACCAAACACCACTCTAGCAGAGCATCTCCCAGACCCTACAACAGATGATACCCCAACATATACTGGAACAGCCTCCACTACCCAGACTTTGAACAATCAAAATCCAATGGGACAGGGAAACGACATCACTGTAAACAAAATAGTTTCTGTTCAGTACAGGTTAAGGGAAGGAACCAATCCCTTTTCTGGTTGGATCGATGCCACTCCAACCGATGGTGCTTTTGATGAGGTGCAGGAGGATTATACCTTTGTAACTTCCTCTCTGCCTCCTGGAACATACACCTTTCAAGTGAGAGCACAAAATACATCCACTAACTGGGAGACTTCCTACCCTGAGGATGTTCTCACCATTCTGCCTTCAACCCCCATGCCTGACCTAACCCTCTCCTCCTCAGACATCTCATTCAATCCCTCAAGCCCCACTGAAGGTGATATTGTACAGATAACGGCAACAATTAATAACCAGGGAACTCAAGATGCAGGAAGCTTTGATGTAAGGTTCTACTTAGATTCAGTTGGTGGAACACAGATTGGAACAGATCAAAACATCTCTGGAATAGTTGCGAGTGGAACAGGTCAAGCTCAGGTGAACTGGGACACCACAGGGCTTTCTGGAAGTCATGACATCTACGTTGTGGCTGATGTTTTAGACTCTGTTGCTGAGAGCAACGAAGGGAATAACGAGGCTTACAACACCGTTGATATTGGTTCTCTAGAGACAATCATAGACAACACAGATCCAGGCTTTTCTGTAACGGGAACATGGGGAACATCCTCCTGGTCTTCACAGAGGTATGGATCGAACTACAGGTATCACCCAGCTGGCACAGGTTCTGAAACTGCAACATGGTCCACCACTTTGAATGGAACATATGAGGTTTTTTCATGGTGGAATTCCATTCCAAGCAGGGCACAAGACGCAACATACACCATAAATCACAGCGGTGGGAGCACTTCAGTTGTAGTTGACCAGAGATACAACGGTGGGCAGTGGAATTCTCTCGGAGTATTCACATTCTCAGGAACAGCAAGTGTTGTCCTTACAGATTCTTTCACTGGAAAAGATGTCGTTGCAGATGCTGTGAGGTTTGTTCCTCCAGGAACTTCAGAAACAATCATAGACAACACAGATCCAGGCTTTTCTGTAACGGGAACATGGGGAACAT
>JBHIDS010000116.1:0-7619 GCA_046760205.1 Candidatus Methanofastidiosia archaeon | reverse complement strand
GCAAAGCTTTTTGGGATTTCGAAAATAAGATTTTCGAAAATATCACCAAAATGGAAGGATATCCGAACTTGTTCGGATATGAATAAGTTAAATGAAATTTGAAAAAACAAAACCTTTATAATACTTAGGATGTTAATCAAAATAATATGTATAAAACACTCACGCCAAACATAATGGTTGCTGATGTAAAATGGTATCAAGACAATTATAATGGTTGCTGATGTAAACGCAACCGTAAAATGGTATCAAGACAATTTCAACTTTAAGCTTGCCAATCAAGAGGAATCACTTGATGAACCACTTGAATGGGCGGTTGTAAAAGCAGATGATGTGCAAATTTTCTTTCAGAAAGAAGAAAGTTTAGTCAAAGAAATGCCTGTTCTTAAGGGAAAGAAAATTGGCGCAAGCTTAACATTTTATATCAAAGTACAAGATATTCAATCTTTGTACGATTCTGTAAATGAGAAAGTTGAAATTGTCAGAGATATGAGAGAAACATTTTACGGTGCAAAAGAGTTTGCCGTGAGAGATCTCAATGGATATATTTTGGTTTTCTCAGAAATAAAAGAGTAGCGGTTTTGTTTTTTCCAACTCTCTTCCCTCTGGTCGTCGGGACGTTGCACTTTCGCTCCCGTTGGTTGCTCACCTCACTTAACAGCGTATATCTGGCTCGCTTATTGCACTGCGCTTGACTTAAATTAGCAAATTTTGATGGAATATTGTAAAATTAGGCCAACATCAGATATGCGCAAACGTTAGCCGAAATAAAAATAGGTCTGAGGAGTGCTTCATACATATTGTCCTAAAAACACAGGCTTTCCGAAGATTAACTTCTAAAACCTCTCCCCATAAAAACCCCACTGTCCAAAATCCTCTGCAACTCCAACCTTGATTCTTCTAATATTTTTAAATTTTAAGAGCTTTTCTTTGAGCTTTTTCAAGAGAAAGGATGCCAAAAGCTCTGCAGATGTGTTTTTTATTGGTAACAGAAGGCAATCATCTCTTGGAAACACGAACTTCTTATCCTTGAATTCAACCTCAATTCTATCTCCCTTCTTTATCTTCAGCTTATTGTTTTTTTCTGCAATCAAAATTTTGTGGTCAAGGGATCTGCAAATATCTCTTGCTACTTTTTTCAAATACAAAAAATCAACCAAATAACCAATATCATCAACATCACCCCACAAATTTACAGAAACTTTGTAGTTGTGACCATGAAGTCTCTCACACTTTTCAGTTTCAACAACAAAGTGAGCTGAGGAAAATTCCAAATTTTTTCTAAGGTAAATCTCGTACATGCTTTGAGTAAACGACAAACTTTAAATAGATTTCCTCAATGAAAGATTATGAAAAGAATAGCATGGGGTATCACTGGAGCAGGTCACTTTCTTGAAGAATCAATAAAAATCGTTGAAAAACTCGAGTTTGTGGATTTGTTTATATCCCTGGCTGGAGAGGAGGTCTTGAGGATGTATAAGCTTTCAAAGAGAGTTGAAAATCTTAAGAAAAAAAATGTGAGAATATTCAGACAAAGACTTGAAAGTGCACCCATTGCTGGATGGTTCTATAAGCCTTTCTATATGGTTTTGGTGATATCCCCAGCTACCTCAAACACCGTTGCAAAGTTTGTTTGTGGAATCTCAGACTCTCTGATCACAAACCTATTTGCCCAGGCTGGAAAGTCTAAAGTTCCCATAGTCGTTCTTCCCACAGATGTCTCTGAAATTATCAAATCTCAAAGTCCAAAGGGAAAGGTCACGATTTATCCGAGAAGGATTGATCTTGAAAACGTAAAAAAGTTAAGGAGTTTTGAGAGGGTGAAGGTTGTTAAAAGTACAGAGGAGCTTGAGAATTATCTAGAAAGTATTGCCTAAGGAGGTTTTTATGGAAAAGATTCTCTTCGTCACTGGAAAGTTGGCAGAAGAACCGCTGAAAGCCACTCTTTCAGATTTAAAACTTGGATTCTCCTTCAAGGTACAGGCTCTTGGAATAGACGTTGCAGCCTTGATGACCACGGGATTCATCTCCAAAAGGATTGAGGCTGGAGATTGCACAAAGGTGATAATTCCAGGCTTGTGCAGGGGGGAGCTAAGTCTTATAGAAAAGGCTTGTGGAGTTGAGGTTGAAAGAGGTCCAAAGGATTTACGAAACCTTCCAGACTACTTTGGCTTCAAGGTGAAGAGAGAGGGTTTTGGGAAATATAGGATGAAGATTCTGGCAGAGATTCTGGATGTTCCATATCTGAGTCTTGAAGAGATTGAGAAAAGAGCAGAGTACTACGTAAAGAGTGGTGCAGACATCATCGATCTTGGATGCACGACAGAGAAGAGGTTTGAAAATGTTTCGAGGGTTGTTTCTCACCTGAAGGATGAAGGTTTTAAGCTCAGTATAGATACCTTTGATGAAATGGAAATTCTAAATGCAGATGAAGCTGGAATAGATTATGTTTTGAGCCTGAACTCGAATAATATCAAGGTTGCCTCAAGACTCGATTCTATTCCTGTGGTCATTCCAGACTTTGATGCACCCCAACTCGAGTCTTTAAAGAAAAACATTGCATACCTTGAAGAGATGGGAATGAAATACATAATAGACCCAATCCTAAACCCGATAAACTTCGGGTTTTCAGAATCCCTCTTTAGGTTTTGGAAGGTGAGGAGCCTATATCCTAAAAAAGAGATGCTCTGTGGTCTTGGAAATCTGACAGAGCTCTTGGATGCAGACTCTACAGGAATAAGTGCTATCCTCACAGGATTTCTCACAGAACTTGGGATAGAGTATGTTTTAACGACAGAAGCCTCTGATAGAACAAGGGGCTGTGTAAAAGAGTTGGACAAAGCACGAAAGTTAATGTACTACTCTCATCGAAAAAAACTCTTGCCAAAAAACCTGGACGACTCTCTGATAACCATAAAGGACAGAAAAATTAATTTCTTTGAAGAGCAGGAACTTTTGAAGATGCAGAAAAAGATAAGAGATGAAAACTTTAGAATCTTTACAGACAAAGAGTACATCTACCTCTTCAACTCCAAGATTTTTCTAAAGGGAAGAGGAAAGCAAGAGCTCTTTGATAAACTCGAAATCAAGGATCCTTCCCACGCCTTCTATTTAGGCTGTGAGCTTGAGAGGGCAGAGCTTGCCCTAAAACTTGGAAAGAACTACCTTCAGGAACAGCCTTTAAAATGGGGATACCTCGGTGATTGAATGTTTTCTTTTGGAATAGATGCTGGAACGAAGTCCTGGAAGACCTGTCTTCTAAATTCTGAAAAGATAGTTGAACTTAGGGAATTTGAAAATAGCATTGACGTTTTGAAATACCTTGATAAGGTTTCAAAAAATCACATAGATATCCCCATAGTTCTTCCTTCTGGATTTGGGATTCCTTTAAAGAAATTTGAAAGAGTGACAAAAAAAGAATTTTTTGAGATGACTCTAAAGAGAGAAGGGTGGGATGTGGTTGGACTTGGAAAATTTTTGAGTTCTCTTAGAAAAGACCTGAATGCCTACTGCATTCCCTCTGTGAAGCTTCTTCCTACAGTCCCCACACACAGAAAACTCAACAAGATAGACTTGGGGACCTCTGATAAGGTTTGCTCTGTGGCTCATGCCCTCTCTAATTTTACCGAATATGATAAGGGAAATTTTTTGTTGATAGAGCTTGGCTATGCCTTCACAGCTATCGTCGTTGTAAAGAGAGGAAAGATCATAGATGGAATTGGGGGAACAAACATGCTTGGAGGAAAATCTCGTGGAGCGATAGATGGGGAACTCTGCTATCTCTTTGAATTTAGAAAAGAAGACATTTACTCTGGAGGTTTTTTGGATTTGGAGAAGAGGTTCGGTTTTGGTTTGAGAGCCTTTAAAGAAGAGCTTTTAAAGAAACTCTTAATGCTTTTAAAATTTCACAATATAAAAAAAATATTTACCTCTGGAAGAAGAAATAACATTCTAAGTGAAATGGATTTTGAATTTTACAATCTTGAATTTGCTGAATTTGGAGCCTCCATAGGAGCAGCCATGATAGCAAACGGTCTTGAGGGAGGGGTTTACAAAGGTTTGGTAGAACACCTCGAAATAAGAAAGGCGAAAGAGAGGGTTTTTGATTGGGTTCTCCCCCCCCTGATGCAAACCCATCAGGAGCGTTAAAGGTTCTTCTTTCAGAAGAACCTTGTTTTGGTTAAACTTTTTTCAAAAGTTGGCTTTAAGGGATTTCAAATCTTTGATTTGAATATCGCTTGTTTTGGTTAAACTATCGAAAAATTTTAATTTTCGTACACTTTTTTTAAAAGTTTATGACGTTCAGCTTTACTGAAGTCCCCTTCAAAGGAAAGGGGTTGAGGGAAAATATAAAAGGGAGGGGTTTAGAAAGAGGGCTTCCCCCTTCCTGCAAAGTTTTATAAATCTCTCTCAAAGTTCTTGTCATGAAAAAGGAAAAATTTATCATTTTCCTTGTCCTTGTAATAGCCTTTTCTCTGACGTATGAAGTTCTGACAGTTCAATCGGGGGTGGAAGAACTCACAACCTATGGGGAGTTGGTTTCAAAGCTCGATGAATTTGAAGAGAGTGAGTTTTTTCAGGTGAAGATCGTTGGAAAAAGCGTTGAGGGAAGGGATATACATTTGGCGGAAATAACAGATTCTACAGTTGAGATTACCAAGGTTAATCTTCTCCTGGTGGCAAGGCACCATGGCAACGAACCTGCAGGCACCGAGGCTGCCCTCAAACTAATGGAATATATATATTCAGATCCAAAAAGCTTTGCCAATTATTTGGAAAGGTTGAGAATACTGATAGTTCCCATGGCAAACCCAGATGGAGCAGAACTTTACTATGAGAAGTGGGAAAGCTATGTTTTGAAAAATGGAGCTCCAAGTGAAAAATTGGCTGGAGATCCAAGTACAGAACACATGCTTTTGAGAATTGGAGAAGCAAGATTCAATGCCAACGAAAAGGACCTCAACAGGCAGTACACAAATCCTCTAAAGCCAATCTTGGAACCTGAAACCCAGGCAATTCTTACAATTTTCTCACTTTATGATGTCGATGTTGTGTTGGATTTGCATGGAATGTCTGGTGGCTCAGAGTACTGGGTGGAGTTTTTGGTTCCAGGAGTGCTTCTGGATGACAAGGCATCCTATGAGAGGGACTTGGATGGAAGGCACAAGTGGCGAGGGGATTACTATGCAAGGTTTACAAAGCTCATTGTGGAGAGCATGGATGAGAGAATGGAGAGGGCAGGTTATAAACCTACGAGAATTGTGGATGGAGATGTTTTTCAGAGGGACAGGTACATAGTGATTGGAGGATTCGATGACTACGCTTTTGAGGTTGAGGGTTGTATTGCATTTACCCTTGAGATAAGAGACCAGGGGCTTGGAGGAGTTCTTCTTGAGGAGAGGACTGAGGCTGTTTTTGAGGGTTTTCTTGCAATGCTTGAGGTTTTGATGGAGCATGACATGAAAAAAGAGAGGGTGGAGGCTTTGAACCTAATATATCTTGCTGAAAACTCCATTGAGGAGGCAAAGAGATACTTCCTTGACACCGAAGAAGAGGAGATTCTTTTAGAGAAAGCAAGAAGAGAGCTTGAAAATGAAAATTACTTCGAATCTATGGAGATTTCAAAAAATATCCTTGTTGGAGTTGCACAAAGGGTAAAGCTAGGAAAGAATCTCTTTAAGTTGGGAAAGGTGGTGATTTTCATTGGGGTTATATCTTTGGTTTTCCATCTCTCAAAGAAAAGACTTAAATAGCTCTTTTAAAATCATATTTATGGCAAAGATAAAGATGAGAAAAAGGATTTTTTTGGTTGCCCTGATACTCATGCTTTCTCCCATCTACTCTAGAGAGACCCAGTTTGAAGGTTACATTCTGTTCGATGAGAGCCACACAACCTTGGATGTTTTCAAAGAGTTTAGGTCGTTGGAGAAGGCTTTAGAGGAAGCAGGTTACTTTGTAGTTTTCTCTTCCTCAGAATTTGAAAATTTGAACTTTGATAACTATGATGTTTTGGTGCTTGCCCTTCCAAATGTCTCATTTTCTGCTGGAGAGAAGGATGCACTCTTAAAGTTTCTAAAAGATGGGGGAGGGATTCTTTTGATTGGGGAGGACAGACTTACCTCCCAAACCTATGGAATAACTTCCCCCCTAAACGATCTTTCCAAAGAATTTGGGATAATCTTCGAGGAAACCGTTGTGGTGGACCAGACCAACAACATGAATCTAAATGGAGTTAACATCTCAAGAATTCCCATCATCTCCAACTTTTTGGACCATCCTGTGGCTTCAGACATCTCAGAATTCTTTTTAAGCCAAGGATGCTCTCTCTCACTCTCTGAACCTGCCTTCAAGCTCGCATGGGGAGATGAGGATACCTTTGCAGATTTGAATGGAAATTTAAGGTTAAATCCTGAGAGAGAGAAAACTGGAGAGAATGTGGTTACACTTGCAGGTTCAAGCTATAAGAATGGAAGAATAGTTGCAATCTGTGATGGAAATCTCTGGAGTCATAGAGATGTGGCAAACTTTGCTTGGACCAAGGATCAAATCGAGTTTTTGGACAACAAGAAATTGGCTCTGAACATCCTTGACTGGCTCACCCTCAAAACCAAAATCACAAATGCAAACAAATACTTCATCCAGGGAAACGAGCTCTTGGGACTACACCAATATGAGGTTGCCAAGGAAAAATATCTATCTGCCCTAACCTTTTCAAAAAAACTTGAGGATGAAACGAGAATTGCAAGCTTAGACTTTCTGATCTCAAAGTGTGAGGATGGAATTCAGGCTGAAGCACTCTTTGAAGAGGCTGAGAGCCTCTATGAATCAGAGAAATTCGAGGATGCGAAAGTTAAGTTTGAGGAGACAGAAAAGCTCTATTTAAAGATAGGGGATGAGATAAAGGCTCAAAGCGCAAGAGAGAGGATCTCTAAGATAGAGGATAAGCTCAGCTCAATTAAGGAAGCCTTGAAGATATTTGAGGATGCAAAAGAAAAATTTGATGCCCAGAACTTTAAAGAAGCGAAAAGAGAGTTTGAGCAGGCTAGAGACAGATTCATCCAACTTGGGAAGGAGGAGCTCAAGCTGGAGGCTGAGAGCTACATCTCTCTATGTGATCAAAATATTAAGGCGAGGGACGACATCGATAGGTATAGAACCACCATAATCATCGGTGGAATTCTCATTCTCGTCTTGTTGATTATCTACATCTTTTTAAGGAGAACTTAGGTTTGCGAATTTGGGGGAGCGAAGTGAGCCAGAAAGCACGTGTTAAGTGAGTGCGATAGCACCAAGCCAACGAAGTTGGCGAAGAGTTACCCAAGGCTCGCTTATTTTTTCCTTCCAACAACATAATCCTACCCTATGTAATCACTATATCATTTGAAAAATCTATAGTTTTGACATCAATCATCCTCATCTTTTCATAGAAGTTTTTCCATTCTTGAAATCAATTCTTAGTTTATTTGTTGATATTATCGCTAAAATCGTTTCTCTCACTAAACTTAATTAGACCAGAACCCACACAATAAGTTGTTGTTATCACCTTCTTAATCTCGGTATTAACATCGGCACCTTTTTCTTATAATCTTCATATTCTTTGCCAAATTCTCTAATCAGCTCTT
>JBHIDS010000115.1:0-7695 GCA_046760205.1 Candidatus Methanofastidiosia archaeon | reverse complement strand
ATCATAGCCAAAATCAAAATCTTTTTCATCTCACCACCCCCCCTCAATTTCATATTAATATAAAATAAGTGAATAATATAAATGTTTCGGTGGGAATTGTGTGTTGAATAAATCATAAAAAGAAATTTAAAAATCTATTAAATAGTGAAGGAAATTTTATTTTGAATAATTAAGTAGATTGTCAATGTGAGGAATTATTCAGCTTATCCCCAACTCTCTCTCTTTTTTCGCAACATCTAACCTTGTTTTAATCACGGTATCAGGATTGAGGCTCATCGAGTCTATGCCACACTCCACCAAAAATTCTGCAAACTCTGGAAAGTCAGAAGGAGCCTGACCACAGATTCCAATCTTTCTTCCCCTCTCTCTTGCAACCTCTATCACTTGAGCTATCAGCCTTTTTACAGCCTCATTCCTCTCGTCATAGATGTGGGAAACTAGTTCTGAGTCTCGATCTAGCCCCAAGGCGAGCTGGGTCAAATCGTTGGAGCCTATGGAGAATCCATCAAAGATCTCTGCAAACTTATCTGCAAGGATCACGTTGGATGGGATCTCACACATAACATAGATTTCAAGCCCATTCTCTCCACGCACTAAACCATACTCTGTCATCGCATCGATAACCTTCTTCCCTTCCTCAACAGTTCTACAGAAGGGAACCATAACTTTTACATTTTCAAGCCCCATCTCATCTCTCACAATCTTTATTGCCTTGCACTCCATTCCAAAGGCAGGCTTGAATTCTTCGTCGTAGTATCTGGATGCTCCCCTCCACCCAATCATAGGATTTGACTCTGAAGGTTCGTAGAGAAATCCTCCTATCAAATTTGCATACTCATTGGTTTTAAAATCAGACAACCTCACTATGACATCGTTGGGATAGAAACCTGCGGCGATCATTGCAATTCCCTGGGCTAAGTTCTCGATGAAGAACTCTTCCTTGTTCTCATAGGCATAGGTTTTTTCCTCAATTAGCTTTACAACCTCAAAAATTCTCTCATCTAAGGGTGCTCTCTTCTTGAGCTCATCGAAATGGATGAGAGCCAAGGGATGGATTCCAATGTAGGAGTTTATGATGAATTCCTCTCTCGCAAGCCCCACCCCATCGCAGGGAATCTGTCCTTGGATAAAGGCTTGCTCTGGAATTCCAACGTTCATCATTATCTGAGTTCTGGTTTTAGGAATCTCTTCAAGGTTCACCCTCTCTATCTCAAAATCTAAAAGTCCCTCATAGATCTCTCCTACCTCACCTGAGGCACAGGAAACCGTGATTTTTTGATCATCCTTTAAAACTTCAGTGCCTCTCTCAGTCCCTATCACACAGGGAATTCCAAGCTCCCTTGAGACTATGGCAGCATGGCATGTTCTCCCTCCTTTATCTGTTACGATGGCAGATGCTATCTTCATTATAGGTTCCCAGTCTGGGTCAGTCATCTCTGTTACGAGAACATGCCCTTTTCTAAAAGAACCTATCTCTTCAGAGCTTTTGATGACATCTGCAACTCCTTGACCAATCTTCGTTCCCACAGATTGCCCAGTTATCAAGAGTTTTCCATCCTCTTTTAGAATATAGGTCTCCAAAATGTTGGTGTCTCTTTGGGAGTGTACAGTTTCTGGTCTCGCCTGAACTATGAAGAGTTCTCCCATTTTCCCATCCTTTGCCCACTCAATGTCCATGGGTTTTCCGTAGTGTTTTTCTATGATACAAGCCCACCTTGCAAGCTCTAAAACCTCATCGTCTGTTATGCAGAATTTTCTTCTCTCATCCTTAGGAACTTCAACGTTCATGGTACCATTTTCAGAGTACACCATCTTTACGTTCTTCTTTCCAAGGATCTTTGAAATGATGGGTCTGAAGCCCTTTTTTAGAGTAGGTTTAAAGACATAGAAGTTGTCTGGATTTACCACACCCTTTACCACATTCTCCCCCAGTCCCCAAGAGCCTGTGATGTATACCGCATCCTCAAAGCCACTCTCAGTATCTATGGAGAATACAACGCCAGCAGAGGCAAGATCTGATCTCACCATCTTCTGAACTCCTATGGAGAGGGAGACGTCGAGGTGGGAAAATCCCTTGTCCACTCTGTAGGAGATTGCTCTATCTGTGAACAGGGATGCAAAACACTTTTTACATGCAGAGATAAGCTCTTTTTCACCTTTTACATTGAGATAAGTTTCTTGCTGTCCTGCGAAGGAGGCATCTTCTAAGTCTTCTGCCGTGGCAGAGGAGCGCACAGCCACGTCAGGATTTTCCCCGTATCCAAATCTCTCACTCATTTCTCTGTAGGCAGAGATTATGGCTATCTCAAGCTCTTTTGGAAGCTTTGAGGAAAGGATTTTCTCTCTAACTCTTTCTCCCCTCTCTTTTAGATTTTTTATATCATGAGCGTCGAGATCAGAGAGAATTTCTTTCATCTCTTCCTCTATACCTGCCTTTTCAAGAAAGTGACGATAAGCATACGCTGTGATGGCAAACCCATTTGGAACGTTCATCCCTTTCTCAGAAAGATTTCTTATCATTTCTCCAAGAGAGGCATTCTTTCCGCCAACAATTGGGACATCCTTTAAACCAACCTCTTCGAACCAAAGTATGAACTTTTCTCTCATATTCAAAGTTAGCGTTGTGTTTTAAAAGGTTTACTCCAAAAACTCTTTAAAATCTTGGAACCTTAGGAGAATCCTCCTGGAGTTCCCTCTTATTTTCATCTGATGTGTGTCTATTATCTTTAGGTTTTCAAGCTTTTTTAAAATCTGGGAAAATTTCTTTTCACCATGTTTAGTTTTTCTATGAAATTTCTTAAAGAGCTCTCCTGAGAAATCCTCTCCTCCATTTTCAGAAATCAGTTTTAAGATGAGTTTCTCATCCTCACTTAAAGCCTTGAGGATTTTTGAAAGTCTGAGATTTTTAGTCTTCCTGTTCAAGGCTCTCCCGATGTGTTTTTTCTCAATTTTCTTGGAGGCATCTCCCTCAGCCTCCAAGGCACTTCTCAAAAGAAGCTCGATTCCAATTCTCAAATCTCCAATATCACAAGTTTTCTTCACTATGTACTCAAAATTTTTCTCAGAGAGGCAATCGTCTACAAGTCCAAGCTTTTTTCTGTCCTTTAAAATTTCATAAGTTTCCTTTAAAGTGTAAGGTGGGAAGTAGACTTCTTGGGGGTTGAAGACGGTTGAGACCTTTGTTGCGAGGATGAATCTGAATTCGTTATCAGAGAGAATTCCAAAAACACTTGCTCTAATATGAGGATAACTCTCATGAGCTCTCAAGATTGAGTAGAGGATTTTGTTACCACTGCCCTCGTAAAAGAGATGATCTATGTCATCGAGAGCCACCACCAAAGCCCTTCTCTTCTTTGAGAGATGGTTAAAGGTTGCCTTTTTAATCCTTGAGAGAGAGACTCCAGAAGCTGGAGGAGCAAAACCTCTAATCTTTTTGTGAATGATGGAAAAAGCTGTAAAGGGTGTGGAAGAGAGTTGGCAGTTTATGTATACTGGGATGAGAGCCTTTGAAGTCTCCTCAACCTCTTTAAACATCAATCTCACAGAGGTGGTCTTTCCAGTTCCAGGGGGACCTAAAATCAAGGTGTTGGTTACTTTCCCTCCTTTAAGGGCAGGTTTCAGGTTGAAAGCCAAGGACTTGAGTTGTGATTCCCTGTAGTTGAACCTCTCAGGAGTATATGCAGGGTCAAAGACTCTATAGTTTTTTATCAGAGTTTCCTCTGAAAGGAGAATGTCTTTGATCTTCACTAAGGCACCTATTCAACTCAGAGAGACACTTTAAAAGTTTAACTGTTGATTTGAAAAAAGAGAGACAAATATGATGTGTTTAAAAACTAGAAGATGATGAGAACCCTACAGAACATAAAATAAACAAGTTTTACAGAATAAATTCTTGGTTTTATTTAGTTTCTATCAAAGGCACAACCAGACTTCCATCCATCAAAAAAAGAATCCTTGCATCTTTTTTTATCTTTAAAGCTTCATCCAAAGCTTTCTGCAAACTCTCATATGGCATTATGAAAGCCTTTTCCAGAACCTCATCATCAAGCTCTGTAACTCCCCACATCAAAGCCCATGTGGCAATCTCTGTAATCTTTGCAGCCTTGTGGTATCCAAGAAGGTAATTCTCCTTGATTTTCTCCAAGACTCCCTGAGGTGTTTTGGAGCTCTTGAGAAGTTTTAGAAAGGTTTCATCTCCTATTCCTTCCCTACACTTCGAAACCAGAATCAGAATTCCTCCTTCCTTTAAAGCAAGCTTGCCATTGTCCAGGGCTTTCTGGGACTGGTAGAGATCGACATCCATTGGATAGGAAGCCACCGTCACCACGATATCAGATTTTTCTGAAATCCTGACTCCATATACCTTCTTCGCCCTCTCACAAGCCTTCTTGAAGGAAAGCTCAAGGTTTCCTCCAAAGGCTGAGTAGATTCTATGGTTTCTGTCAAGCACAGTTGTTAATGAAAATATCCTTTCTCTCTCAAATGCCTTTAGGG
Organism: Candidatus Methanofastidiosia archaeon; assembly: GCA_046760205.1. GTDB lineage: Archaea > Methanobacteriota_B > Thermococci > Methanofastidiosales > SZ-28-30 > JBHIDS01. Next base: position 3,201 of record JBHIDS010000115.1, on the reverse strand, counting down.
CATCCATCATGTCCTCGTGAACTGGGTTTCCATTTAGTTTTAGAGTTTTTGACTCAGGCATTAAGGCAATCTTGTGGTTCTGCTCAATAGAGGAGAAGGCTGCAACACCTGGAAACAACGACTTTCTTCCTCCAGTAAACCCTGCAAAGTAGTGAGGTTCAACGCTTGAGATTATACAGAGCTTATGAGCCTTTAAAACCATCTCGTTCAAGTAAAGCTCTGTTCCATTCTTTGAGGTGCCTATGTACATCATCTGGCTTTTTTTTGCATCATGTATGTATATTCTTTCTCTAAAGTCGTTGAGATGTTCTCCAAAGATGAATTTCAGCTCATCCTGTGTTGGTGCCCGGTGGGTTCCAGTGGCTATGAGAAATTTGAAGTTCAAATTTTTAATTCTTTCATAGAGGACTTCCAAGATCTTTGCAGTAGGGGTAGGCCTTGTGGCGTCATTTACTATGAACAGAATGTCTCTTGAATTCGAGAGGAATTCATCAAAACTTTCAGAACTTAAAGGGTTTTTAAGAGCTTTTAAGATCACCTTCTCCTCGTTCTTTATTTCCACCTCGTTGGGATAAACAAACTCTCCCAAATTCTCCTTTAAAATCTCCACTTCCACCTCATTCTTTCCATATGGAATCTTGAGCTTCATGAAACCCCTCTCTACTCAACCTCTACTTCTCAAAAACCATAAAGCCATCAAAACGATGGCGATTAGACCCATTAGTAAAACCAATCTCTTGTCGTTTCCAAATATGATTGGAATAGGTCCAATCATTACGATGCCACCACCCTTTACCTCCCCTTCTCCAGAGGAAAACAAAATTCCAAGAACTACGAGGAGCATTCCGAAAAAGATCAAAAGGATACCCAATGCTATGAGCTTCTCAAAACCCATTTTCTCACTCTCTTATATTATTAGAACCAAAACTTTATAAGGTTATCTTTGAGAGAAAAAAAGATAACATGACTGAGTTTAGAAGTGTAGAGAGTCTGTTTTCAAGAATAGATCTTACCTCATATCCCCTAAGATTGATGGTGGGAATCCCTATTACAGTCTTACTCTTGGCTATCGCCATCATTGCTCTAAATGGCATAAACCTTGCCTCTGATCTTCAGGGAGGAACTCTGGCTATCGTTGAAAACGCAGATATCGATGAGAGCTTTTCAAAGGAGTTGAATCTTCACTTCAAAACTTCAGAAATAAAGGTGGGGATTACTCGTGAGGGAACAAGAATAGATGCTCCAGCAACCATTGATGCAGTAGAGCTCAAAAATTTCATTCAAGAGAGGTTTCCTCAGGCTTCCATCTCAACCTCGAACATTGGTCCCACCATGGGTCGTGATCTCCAAAGGCAAGCTATAAATGCCCTCCTTTTAGCCTTTGCAGGAATGACCATCGTGGTCTTCATAGTTTTTAGAACTCCAGTTCCAAGCTTTGCAGTTATCCTCTCTGCATTCTCAGACATAGTTATCTCTATGGGATTCATGAGCATCTTTTCCATAAAGCTTGGTCTGGGCACTGTGGCAGCACTTTTGATGATAATTGGGTACTCTGTGGACTCAGACATTCTGCTCACCACTAGACTTCTAAAGAGAAGGGGTGAGCTTTCAGAGAAGGTTAGGGGAGCCATGATAACTGGAGTAACCATGACCAGCACAACCCTTGCTGCTGTGGTGATCCTATTTTTGGTTTCTCAGCACCCTTCCTTGGACGAGATAGCCATAGTTTTGATCTTTGCCTTAGCTACAGACCTTATGAACACTTGGATGCTGAACACTGGAATCCTCATGTGGTACGTCAAGAGAATCGAGAAGAGGAGGAGAAGATGAACAAACTCTTGAGAGATTTTAGGGTTTTACTGCTCTTATCTGCCATCTTGCTCTCCATCTTTTTCATAAGACCTACCTACTCTGATGGAGAAATAAAAACAAATCTTAAATTTGGGTTGGAACTTGCGGGAGGAAGCTACATCAGACTTGCCCTTGAGGGAGAAATGGTTCAGGTGGATTTGGATACGAATGCCATTGTGGAATACGAGATCGAAGAGCTTTTGGGAAAGGATATCATCCTCATAAATTCTGTTGGGAACGTGATGGAGTTTGAGGTTGAACTCACAGAAGATGAGAAAAAGAACCTTGAAAAGATACCCTTTGGAAGTGCAGAGTTCAACCAAAACCTTAAAATAGATGCAAAACCTGATGTGGTGATAGTTTACTACCTCTCCAAGGTAACCAAAAATGAGGTTTTGATCGTTTCTTACAAGGGAGAGAAATATTATGAGATAAGGGGAGCAGTCTCGGAAGAGGAGTTGAGCGAGCTGATTAAGGATTATGGTAGCATAACTTCATACCTTCAAAAGGTCTCACCCCAAACCACCAAGCAAACCAAGAACATCATATTAAACAAGCTAAACTATCTTGGATTGCAGGACATAAAGGTCAGAGTGTGGGGGGAGGATTACATCTTGGTGGATTTGGCTGGAAAAACCTTGGAGGAATCCAGAGAAATAGTTACCCAACCTGGAAAGTTTGAAATAAGAATATTTTTGGATGAGGAGAACTCAGAGCTCATCACAACAGGATCTGGGATTAAGGATGTACAGCCTTTCAACCAAGATTTTGAGGGAAGCTGGGGAGTTTCCTTCACTCTAACTGAAGAAGCTGCTGAGAGCTTCAATGAAAAGTGCATAACCTATGGAGCAGTGGATGATCCTGAGGCTCACAAGATAGGAATGTACTTGGACGACCAAGAGGTTTTTTTGGCTCCCCTCTCACCAGGTTTGGCACAATCCATAAAGAATGGAACTTGGAGAGGAGGAGGTTTGAGAGCCACCACAGGTTCAAGGACGAAGGCTGAGCAGTTAGAGATACACCTCAGGGCAGGCTCTCTTCCAGTGAAACCCAGGATAGTTGGGGAGGGGGAGACTCCTCCAGAGCTCGGAAAGGCTTTTTTGAGGCAGGTTATTCAAGCTATAGTAGGAGCTCTTACGATCGTTGCTCTCATAGTTTTTTTAAGGTACAGGGAGGCAAAGATAGTTATCCCGCTTTTAGGTGCATCCCTCTCTGAGACTCTCATAGTTTTGGGATTTGCAGCTTTAGTTGGGCATCAGTTGGACTTGCCCTCCATAGCTGGAATCATCGCCACATTAGGTACAGGCGTTGATCAACTGGTGATAATCACAGATGAGGTGCTCCGGGGAG
>JBHIDS010000114.1:0-7762 GCA_046760205.1 Candidatus Methanofastidiosia archaeon | reverse complement strand
AACTCACATATCTTTTTCGTTTCCCTTCGAACTTTTATCTTTGAAACATCTACTCATTGAGGTTCCCTCGATGCCAGCACCTTTGGTTAAAATGATTCTATTCCCAACTTCTGCTCCTGAAGAGATTGCCTCTCCGAAATCTTTATATCTTTCACCTGAAAACTAGCTTGCCGAGGTGGCAGAGCTAGGACTAATGCGCCGGCCTTGAGAGCCGGTTCTCCTTTGGAGAGCTTGGGTTCGAATCCCAACCTCGGCGCTCAAATCCCCAAAATTCTCTTGCACTCTAAAAGCTTTTGGTAAGCCTCGTTCAAAACCTTCATCTTGAGGTACTTTCCATAGTTTTGAATAGAGGTGATGTAGAATCTCTTGAATTTTTTGTATCTCTCTAGGTAATTCTCCCTCTTGGACTCATCGAAATTCTCCAACTCCGAGAGAAACTCATCCATTTCTTTGAAAAATCTCTTCCATGCTCTGTTCATTGTGTTTATCTGTGCCTTGTTCAAGATTAAGGTGCTTTCTTCTAGTTCAATCTCATCTTGAGACTCAAATCCGAGAACCAGGTTTTTAAGGTTTTCTTTTTTTCCCTTCTCTTCTGGTTCTTTTCTAGATACCTCTACCTCTTTTGATTTTAGTCTGTAAACCAATAGGTTTAGAATTAAAACAACTGCAACACACAATATAACTACTGTAATTGTTAAAATGGTCTCAGAATCTTGAGGCATATAAAATATTACAATTATAACTTATAATTCTATCGTTGAAAATAAAAAAGGATTTATCCGATGTTCCCAATACCTGGTGCCTTTACACTAACGCTCAGCACTTCTACCTCAGAACAGGTACAATTTGTTATGATGGTGTATACAAATCCATCCAGAGTGGTGGCTTTGAAGATGACCTGTGTCACATCTCCAGTTCTTGGAACACAAACCTCCCAGGTGATTCCTCCATCTTTAGTGGTGGCAATAACGTTGTTTGCAGAAAGAGACTCCAAGGGAAAGTCACTCACTATTAAAAAATAGATTCCACAATCTCTACACTCAACTTCTTCAAAATTCAGGGGATTCTCTGTAGCCAGAATTTGGGATAGAAAAAATCCCACAACCACCAAAAGAATGGGGGGAATCAGATAGTTTTTGATCTTCATAAAATCACCTAAATACTCAAGAGTTTATAGATCACAGTGGAGAGAAAGACTATGAACAAGGTTAAAATAACTGGGAAAAAGGTTTCCCTTATTTCCTCTTTGGTTTTGTTGACCTCTATCACTCCGTTCAGCATGAGGTATGCCACAAGAATTGTGGCTGCCAAGGCAGATCCACTTGTCAACATGAACATGGTGGATGAGAGCAAACTCGAAAGCATCTCTTGTTCTTGATGGTTTATTCTATATAAACTTTATGGTTGATAGTACATGGGCCAAATCACAAATAGGAAGAAATTGAGAACTCCATGGATTACAGAGACTAAAAATAGGTTTCTTGTGTAAAAAAAGATGATTCCAAGAAGCATTCCAACAGAAAACACAAATACTATCTCTACTGGAGATTGCCAAACTATGTGCATTATTCCAAACAAAACGTTTGAAAAGACTAAGGCAAATTCCTTTCTCCATATTTTCTCAGAGAGGTTCTGTATCATTCCCCTAAATATCATCTCCTCAACATACCCTGTAAAGACTATGAAAACCAAAAGCGCTGTTGCAACGTTTATGGTGTTTACAGGTTCTATTACAACCTCAGGCTTTAGAATGTGGTACTCTACAAACCCCAGAACTGAACCCAAAAGGATTACAGAAGGAAGAAATTTGAACCCTCTAAGAGAATATCCAAGCTCTGAAAAGCTAATCTTCAGGTTGTAGAATATAAGAAAGGCTGAGAGAAAGACTATGGAATAAACGAGGCTTATTCTCATCTGAAAGTTCAGCTCAGAGAGAGGCATGGCAGAGGAAACAATCCTTGTTAAAGGAAGAAGCATGATAACCGTTAAAAGCTTTCTAAGGGTTCTCTCTAGCTTTAGGTAGAGGAGAGAGAGCATCAGAAAAGCGAGAAGGAAAGAGTAGAGTACAAGCCCCAACCTTAAATTTTTTATAAAGGTTATCTCACTTGTGAGAAGAAAGAGAGAGATTATTATGGTCAGTGCGTTCTTCTCCATGATTTCACTCCTCTAAATGTAACATCAAGAAACAAGATGATAATCTGAATTATGATGAGAAACTCGAATCCAAGAACTAGAACTTTCTCAATCTGTTCCTTCTCCCATAACGTATCTTTTGTTATACCTTCAAGTATTGAGTTTAATTCATTGAGCTTTTCTTCATCTTTCGTTGTTATTCTTGCCTGATGAATGTAGTCCCTCGCCTTTGAAAACTTTCTTTCTCTTATAGCTTTCCTCGCAAACTCCATCAAAATCTCTGCCTCCTCCTCTTTTTCAATGAGGTGCAAACGAGTACCCTGAGTGATGTGATACCCAAGTCCAGCGTTGGTAAGGGCACTCTCTCCATAGAAATCTCTCATCCTCAAGCTGTAGGGAGTATCTGAGACTGGAAGAATCAACCTGACCCTATAACCAATAGGGATTCTGTCTATGAGATAGAGCACATCTATCTCTTCCTGTAAAAGCTTGGGTTCTCCAAAGTACCTAACCTCTATCTCCTCTCTCACATCTCTAAGCCTTCTTTCTGTAAATAGATAGAATTCTATTTCCCCGCTTCTCTTAAGTTCAATCTCCCCCCTTTCCCCAATCTCCTCATCCAAGAGAAGGAGTTGATCCTCAAGAGAGGGTAAAGTGAATCCCTCTCCCAGATTGTCAAGAAATCTTGGGAGATAGTCCATCCCTTCCGTTTCTTTGTAGTCACATTCTATGAAAAATGAGTATAAGAGGTTTGGATTCAAGAAAAGCTCTGCAATCCCATCCTCTGATGTCCTAAAATAGATGGTCTTTTTAAAAGAGCCATCTAGATACTGTGGATAGACCTTTGCTCCACTTATGGGATTTCCTCTCTCATCTATCACCTTTATGGTAAACTTTTGTGTTCTCTTGAGAGAAACCTTCACTTCCCCCTTGAGGTTTCTGTCCAGAAACTGGGGCATGTAGTCAATGAAAGGAGTTTCGGGATCATCGTAGCTTATCATCAAGGCATACCTTCCTGCAGGATCTATGAAGAGTTCTACATTTCCAAGAGAATCTGTGTAGTAATCTTGCTCTTCCCTCCAGGAAAGGTTCTTGAATTCATACAAAACAACCTTTGCAGGACTTCTCACCCCATCCTCTGTAGAGACATGGATTTTAATGGCTTGCGTTCTGTCCATGATGAACTCCAAATCCTGAGCTAAAAATCCCTCTCCTTCGTTGTTCTCCCATAGTGGAACGTAATCCAACCCCTTGGTGTTTGGAAGATCCATGAAAATATGAAAGGCATACCTTCTCTCAGGGTCTAAGAAGACCTGTGCAATCCCCTCTTCATCTGTCAAAAAGTTCTTCGTGCTTACCCAGTTCGAAATATCGAGAAAGTAGGGGGTTACCTCGGCTCCAGCCAATGAATTTCCATTTCTGTCTTTAACTTTGATCTTGAAAGGTTTGGTGGCAGCCAGGTTGAAAATCAAATCTTGAGGCTCAAATCCCCTTCCCTCGTTGGTGAACTCTAAAGGCATGTAGTCTACTTCAGGCGTTGATTTGTAGTCACTCTCCACGTGAAAGGCATATCTTCTCAAAGGATCTAGAAGAAGGAGAGTGACCCCATCTTCATCTGTTAAAAAAGATTCTGTCTCAACCCACTTCTCTCTTCTTGAGGATACATCAAGGTACTTCGGTTGAACCTTTGCACCTTTTATGGGAATGTTTCTTGAGTCTCTTATAACTATCTTGAAAGGTTTCAATCTTGAAAGCTCAACGCCCAAATCCGAAGGGACAAAACCCTCCCCATCGTTGTCAAGCCATTTAGGAAGATAGGTTTCAACTTCAGATTCAAGGGGGATGAAAGAGATTTTAAAGGCATATCTCTCAGATGGTGCAAGCCAAACTTGAGAAATTCCCTCCTCATCTGTGAGAGAAAAACCTATCTCAACCCACTCCTTTCCTCTATCTTTGATTACCAATAAGTGAGATACAACCTTTGCACCTTTTAAGGGATTTCCGTCTTCATCCGAGACAAAAATCTTAAAGAGCTCAGGTTTTAACAAGATGAAGCTCAGATTTTGAGGTTTGTACCCAATTCCTTCGTTATCAAAGGTTTTTGGAAGATAATCGAGCCTTTTTGTGTTGGGGTCGTCTGGATCAACTTTGAAGATGTATTCTCTCTCTGGATCCAAGAAAAGCTCTGCAATCCCTTCTTCATCTGAAAGGAAACTCTTTACCTCCAGCCATCGAGTTCCATCGAGATAGAATGGTTTTACAATGGCATCTTTTACTGGACTTCCATTCTGATCTTTGAGAGTTATCAAAAATCTCTCAGTTTCTGAGAGTTCAGCTTCAACATCGGAAGTCAAAAAACCTTCTCCCAGATTATCCAACCATAAGGGCATGTAATCCAACTTTTCAGTTTCAAGAACATCCAACTCAACTTTAAAGGCGTACCTTCTCCCTGGATCTGCCCATATCTCAACCACCCCATCTTTGCTAAAAAAATCTCTTGTTTTTTCCCACTTCTCGCCCCTCTTGTAGTAAACTGTGACCTTTGCTCCATTGAGTTTCTCTCCCCACTCATTTCTCACAAAAACCCGAAACATCTTGAAGCTTTTTAAAGAGATTGTTATATTTGAAAAGTTGTAACCCAAACCCTCGTTGTCCTCGAAAACTGGTATGAAATCTTTTTCCCCATCCTCTAAGAATATCTCAAAGCCATACCTTCTCAAGGGATCTCCATATATCTCAACCTCTCCCTCGCCATCTGTGATATAGGACCTCATCGATATCCATTTCTCCCTCTTTCTGTAGTAAGGAGTAATCCTGACATTAGGAACTGGATTTCCATCATCTTGAAGTCTTAAGGTAAAGACTTTGGTTTTACTGAGAGAAAAATCCAGCCGAGAGGGTTTATAGAAGATTCCTTCGTTGTCAAAGAACTTAGAAAGAAAGTCCACCTCTAAAGTCTCAGGATAGTCACACTCCACGTGAAATGCATATCTTTTTTTTGGATCCAAAGAGATTTCTGCCTCTCCCCTCTCGTTGGTGAGAAAGACCCCAAGCTCTAAAAGCATCCCCCTATCCCAGTACTTTGGATAGATCTTTGCACCTTTTAGAGGTTTTCCATCCTCAGACTTCACAGTTATCGTAAAGCTCTTTGAACTTTGAATTTCAAACTCCAAATCTCCTGCAGCATAACCTTTCTCATCGTTTGAAAAGAAGGAAGGTGGAAAATCTATGAAAGATGTTTGAGCAAGGTCATTTCTTATCTCAAAAGCATACCTTTTCAAAGGATCTAAGAAAACCTCTGCAATTCCATCTCGATCTGTGAGATAGGATTTGGTTTCCATCCAACCCTCTTTCTCTCTGTAGTACACAGTTACCTTTGCACCTGATACATTTTCTTTCCTCTCATCCACTACCTTCATCTTGAAGGGTTCACCCTTTGAGAGATGAAAGGTTTGGTTTTTGGGAAGATAACCTTTTTCCTCGTTGGTTAAAAATAAAGGCATGTAGTGAATTTCTCTCGTTTTCTTGTTGAAGTAAGAGACTGAGGTGTAATCGTACTCAATACGATAGGCGTACCTCTTTTCAGGGTCTATGAAAACCTGAGCAATACCTCGAGAATCTGTCCTGAAAGAAAGGGTTCTCCTCCACTCAGTGCCCTCGAGATAGTAAGGGGTGACTATGGCTTCTCTTAAAGGTTCTTCCAGCTCGTTTAAGACAGTTATGAGGACACCTATTGTGGGATTCAGTTCAACCTTAAAATCCTTGGGTTCGTACCCTAGATTTGAGTTATCCAAGAAAAGGGGCATGTAGGAAAGCTCAGATGATGAAAGATATGCTGGTCTCACCTCAAAGGCATACCTCTTTTCAGGATCTATGAAAACCCTTGCGACACCCTCCTCATCCGAAATAGAGTACTTTAAAGGCTTGTATCCAAGTTGATCTCTGTAAAAGGGCGTGACTTTCACATCCGAGAGGGGGTTGCCATCCTTACTTGTGATGAGAACATCTAAGGGCTCTGCTCTGTGGAGAATAACCTGATAATCTCCAGGAGGAAATCCAATCCCATCCTTGTCCAAGCTCAGAGAGGCATAGTCTATCTCATAAGTCTCAGGATAGTCACACTCAACATTTATGGTGTAGAGCATTCCTGGATCAACCAGTATCTCTGTAATGCCCCTCTCATCTGTAGTGTATGACCAGGTGGAACCTTCAAAGTAAGTCAAATTAACCTTTGCACCCTGAATTGGGGAGAACTTCTCATCCCTCACTCTAATCCTAAGGGGTTTCAAATCGTACTCATAAGAGCCATTGGTGTTGTCTATTATGGTAACATCGCCCTGCTTTGAAAACCTGTTTGGAAATTTGACATAGACTAATGGTCCTGAGCCTGGTTTGTTGATATTCAAACTTAAATTGTGAAGAGAGGCATCTAAGGGAAGGGAGATAGTAAAAATTGAATATCCATTTTGATAATAAGATTTGTGAATTTTATAGAGAATGTTATATTCTGCAGGCTCAAGCACAATCTCAAGCTTTGAGTCTTCCTTCTCATCCAATCCTTTCAAAAAGATCAAAAAGGTCTGAGCATCTATTAGAGAGAGGGAGTTGTACCTTATAAAGTTCTGCGTCGTAGAGGCTCCCCGCTTTATTCTCACAAACTCTGAAGATCCTATGTAGTCGAGGCCTGGAGTTTTAAGATCGTCTTTTGAGGTCCTCACCATGTAGTTTCCCTCAGGAAGTCTTAAAGAGTACCTGCCATCTTTATCGGTATAGGTTTTATACACAAACTCTTCATCATACCCTATTTTGATCTTTTTTACAGCTTTAACCTCTGCAAACGCCAAAGGATTTGAGTGAAAGTCTTCAACCCTTCCAGAAAGTACTCCATGAGAGTTGCTCCCTTGAGCCTGTATAGGAAAACAAGCTAGAATCATCAAAATTGGTAATATCTTTCTCATTGAAAACACTGGATTTTTGAAATATAAATAGTTTTTGTAGGACTTGAGATTGAGAAAATGATGGTGAAGTTCCACGATAGGCTCAAAAGAAAAATATTTTAACTTTATTTTTTTGATAAAAGCAAAAATTTCAAGGCATTCAAAGTCGTCGAAACTGTGTACCTCTTCCCATCCACAGAACTCCAAGAGCCATTTTCTTTCTGAAGCTCTGCCAATTTCTTTAAGCATTTTTTAAAGAGAAAATCTTTTTTAGAGATTTTTGCAGCTGAGAGACATTCAAGATACCAATTTATAAAGGCTGCATCATTCTCCTCGTCAATCCATTCTCTTGCAAGCCTAAGAGAATTTTCAAAAATATCTTCTCTCTCAAGATTCTTGAATATGGGAATGGAAATCCAAGTTGTGATTTTATATCCAAAAAACTTTCCATCTTCCTCTCTATTTGATATGAGAAAATCGCATGCCTTTTTTACTTCAAAAGAATTTTTATAAGAAGCCTCTATCAAGAGATTTGTCACTTCAGCAGTTATCCACATCTTGTTTTTAAGCTCTCCTGGAGTATCCCAAGATGGAGGATTGTATCTCAAAACCTTCTGACTTTCGTCCCAACTCCCATCCTTTCCTTGAATTCTAAACAAAAATTCTAAAGTCTTTTTGAAAATCTCTGCCTC
>JBHIDS010000113.1:0-7894 GCA_046760205.1 Candidatus Methanofastidiosia archaeon | reverse complement strand
CGTACCATCTAAAAATGTTGTGATTAAGATAATCAGTTTTTTCTTTTGGATAATCATCGAAATTCCAAATTGACGATACAAATTTGCTCATAAAAATCCTTCTCCTTTATGTACTATTTCAATTTTAATATTCTCTAACAATCTTTCGTTAGAAAAATCTATTTTTTCCTTTATAATTTCCAAATAATCTGGATTTATTTCATATCCTATAGAATTCCTTCTCAGTAACATAGCAGCTTTAGTAGTTGTACCTGAACCCAAAAAGGGATCAAGAACAGTATCACCAACGAAAGAATACAACTTAATGCATCTTTTTGGCAATTCAACAGGAAAAGGAGCAATGTGTCCATTGATGTTATTTTTGAGTCTTACTCTGTTAAATGTCCATATTTGCTTAGTATATTCTCCATATTCATCTCTTCTTAATTTACTTAATTCTTTATTTTGTTTATTTAAATATTCATAATTAGATTTTCCTTTTTTTCTTAGGATGAAAATGAATTCCATACTATCATATATTAGAGGAGAGGGAGGATAAGGCAATGAGCCGTAGTAAAAACCTTTTTTTGGAGTTTTATCCCAAATTATTCTGTCTGCAAGTTCAAATCCAACTTCTGATGTTATATTCAATAAATAACTACCTAATGGTATCCATTTGACTCCATATTCTCCTTTTATAGGAAGATCAGAAATATTGAGACAAAATTTTCTTCCAGGCTGTAGAATTCTATAACATTCAGAGAAAACTTCTCTTATTGAATCTAAATATGTTTCAAGTTTACCACCAAATCCAATTTGATTTTTAACACCATAATCTCTTATATCAAAGTATGGTGGAGATGTCACAATAAGATGGACAGAATTATTTTTGATTTCTGACATATTTCTACTATCTCCAATTATGATCATATGAGATGTCATTTATCCACCTTTACAATTTGATCAATTCTTTTAATTCTTTCATCGAGCTTTTTAATTGCCTTTAAGTAAATACTGCATAAAGCTTTAAATACCTTTCCTTGAAAAGGACTTAAAACTATTTAACCAAAAACTTTCGAAAATGTTTGCATTTTTGGAATTCTAAAAATCAACCAAGATCTTATCTAGAAGGAGAAATTATCAAAAATCGAGGATTTGATTTTGTTGAATGGACAAAATTTTACATTTTCTTTCAATCTTTTCTCGATGAATGGGTGTGGAGTTTGGGAAGTTGAAGTTATCATAAATTATCCAGTCTTCTTCCCAAATTTTTATCCAGACACCTATTCACTAAAGCATCCACTTTCCTGATCATTTTATGATTTCTTGGAGTGTGAGTATAAATTACCTCATCAAAACATCTTTCTAATTCCCTTACCTTCAAAAATAAATCCAACAGATTGCTACTCTTAACTCTATAAACTTTATTTAGATGATTTACAACTAATTCACTGTCCAAAAAATAGTTAATTTTTCCTTGATGCTCCATCTGTATAAATTTTTATTTTGCCTTTCATTGGAACTGGATTTTTATCCTTATTCTTCAAGATTCAACCTCCTTAAATCAACCAAATTAAACTTTAAATAATTTTGGTATATAGCAATCTTCCAAAACCCTCATCTCCCCCACCTTCTAAACTTCTCGTTTTCAATTCCAAGAAAATCTAAAATCTTTCCAACCACAAAGTCCACCAAGTCATCTAAGGTCTTGGGAGAGTGGTAGAATCCGGGCATTGCGGGAAGAATACACACACCGAGCTTTGACAATTTAAGCATGTTCTCAAGATGTACCTGAGAGAGGGGGGTTTCTCTCAAAACCAATACGAGTTCTCTCTTCTCCTTCAAGGCAACAGAGGCAATCCTTGTGATTAGGTTGTCAGATATTCCATTTGCAATCTTTGAGAGGGTGTTTGCAGAACAGGGACACACGACAAAGGCATCAAAGAGAAAGCTCCCAGAGGCAGGAGGTGCCTCTAGATCGTTGTTTTTATAAGACTTACACGAATTTTCAAGTTTTGAAAGGTCATAGTTCGTTTCATTTTTCAGAATCAATTTTCCTGCCTCAGAGATTATGAGGTGTACTTCATTCTCTCTCAATTCTTCTAAAAGTCTAACTCCATAGATAACTCCACTTGCTCCAGTGATTCCCAGAACTATCTTCATAAAGCAAGTGGTTTTTAGAATATAAAAGCCTTTGTCTTATGTGATCAACGACATCACAACTTTAAGCAATCCATGCAAAAATGTGCAATCAAAATGATTGTAAATATCACTGTGAGAAACAAAACCCAGTCCCTCCTTTCAAAGTATTTCTCTGAGATGTAGATTACGAAAATCACCCAAGAAAGAAAGTAGGAAGCGAGGGGAACTATGGGTTGAAAGACAAGCTCAAAGAGGTTATAACCCAAAATCCAAAGTCCCCATTCGATACCACCCCAGGAGATTACAAGAAAGAACAATGAAAAAAGGTAGAGTTTTTCATCTCTGTTTTTGAGCGCCCAAAAAAATAAAGCCACAGACATAACGCCTGCGATGACAGAATAAACAAAGCCTGCCTGCCACATTTAGATTCCTCCTAAGAACATGAATTGCCTTTTTTTGGAGACTTATAAGCTTTCCTGAAAGGGTTGGTTTTAACACATAAATGATACATTTTCATTTGTTAGTGCCCTCTATTTCTGAAAGGATTTCTATTATTTTCTCTTTCAACTCTGGCATCTTGTTTTTGACTACATCCCAAACAATATCTACATCAATCCCAAAATATACATGTGTAAGAATATCCCTTAGCCCTGCAATTTTTTTCCATTCCACTTCAGATTTCTTATTCTTGATTTTCTAAGGAATATTCTTTACAGCTTCTCCTATAATCTCCAAATTCCTCACAACACCATCCTGTATCAATTCATTCTCTGTAAAATCATCAAAAGACAGCTCTTCAGTATATTTTTCAATCTTACGAATAGATTCCAGAATATCTTTAAGGTAGGCTTTACATTCTCGAGGCATATTTCACACTCCCCAGAATATATGGTTTTAAATCTGGTTTTATAGCCTCAACAACTGCAAGATCAACCTTACATTTGAATAAGTCTTCCAAAAAGAATTTGAGATCCATGTAATTATCAAATGTTTTCTTGTCTTTTTCAAATTCCACCAAAACATCTATATCGCTATCTGTCTTTTGTTCATTTCTAAGATAGGACCCAAATAACCCTATTCTCTTTACACCGTATTCCTTAATCTTTTCCACATTTTCTTCGAATTTTCTCATTATAGCTTCGGATGTCAACATAATCCATACCTTTGGCTGAACTTCTTATTAATCTTTCTGTTGCACTTAATTTTCACTTCATAAAGCTTTTTACTCCAAAAATGTGATCTCACAAGCAACCTCCCCAAAGCGACGTGTGTGAGGAAAGCATCTGAGACATCTTAATTTCTTTTCACAGGGGCATCAAGGAGAATTTTTTTTGATCTTCATCCTTCTCCTACACAAACTTCCCACATTTGAGGCAGTAGACGTATCCCTTTTGAAGTTTTGTTCCACAGTACGGGCATTTGCTTGGAAGCTTTCTTTCAAAGCCTATCTCAAAAGACTCCTCTCTTTTGGTGAGTCCATAAAATAGGATAACGATACCGATCCAGATTAGAAATAATGAAAGCCAAATCAATGCGGAAAGAGGCTTTGTCTTTTTGAGAGAGGTGGTGATTTCCTCCTCATAATAGGTTTCTTCTTCAAAGTAGGTTTCCTCCTCGTAATAGGTTTCCTCCTCCTCGTAGGTTATCGTTCTCTCGCCGCTCTCGTATCTTGAAAGGAGGGAGATCTCAAAGTAGGGTTTGTTCACATAGTTGAAGATTGTGGGCTGCCATCCCTCCTCCCCCTCCACTTTTTTGAACTCGTAGTAATAGAAGAAAAATACCACCTCTAAACCATCCTCAAAGCTCTGATTTATCCTCTCTCCCAGCTTAACCTTTTCAGGGTCTATGATGAACTCAGATTTTTCATCTAAATTTTCCTTGGAGGTACAGAGTTTTTTGTAGAGATAGCACAGAGAGACCTCTGGAGATCTGTTGATGTAGCGGAGAATGTCATAGGAAGGATCACTTTTGGTGTACTTCCATGCCATTATTATTTCGAATCCGTTTTTCTTGTCCTTAGTTATGGGCCCACTCTTTATGACGAACCTATGGGGAAGGTCTGATGTGAAGGTATAGCTTGCAGTTCCAATGTATGAGTCCTCTTTGAACTCAAAGGGCACTGTTGCAACAACTTCTCCCCAGACTGGTTTCAAAGCTCCCTTCTCTGTTTTTTGTTTTTCAACGATTCTTGTCTTTGGAACCAACCTGGTCTTTTCCACCATCCTTACCTTTGGAACCTTTACAGTTTGTTTTTCCTCTGTAGCAATCTGAACTTGGCTAAGGGCTCCAAGGATAAGTCCAAGGATAAGAATTCCAACTCCAATAAAAACATAATTTCTTTTCATCTGGTTTTCATGGAAAAAAGAAAACTTATAAAGTTATCTCTTTTTGAATTTAATTACATCCCCTATGGTGAGGTCCTCGTATTTCATCTTCCTTGAGGGTAGCTTAAAATCCTCAACTTTTTCAAGCAACTTTATCTCCAAGAATTTCTCAAGCTTTCTTGAGAGTCTCTTCGAAGGCACCATCCCTCCAGTCTCTATCCTGTGAATCACAGATTCCTTCTCATTTATTCTCTTGGCAAGCTCTTTTTGAGTGAGGTTTCTCTCTTCCCTAGCTCTCCTCACTTTAAGGGAATAGTCCTCCACAATTTCGTACTCTTCTTGGGTTTCCTTTCTTGGAGTTTGAATGTGGGAAAGAAGTCCTTTTCTCTCAGAAATAACAGAACCGTACTTAGAACATCCTCCACACACCTCTAGCCTCGCTCCTTCTACCAGGATTTTAGTGCTCCTACCCTTGATTTCACGCCCACACATTTCGCAAAGCATATAATCACTATTGCTTCTCTACAATATTAACCAAAAGCTTTATAAAGGTTTGTTACATATAATATTAAGACAGTTATAAGGTTTTCCCTATCTAAAGGAGGATTTGGATGCCAACATCTACAAATGAAAGATTGAAGGTAGAGAGAGGGTTTCGCCAGAATTCCCTGCATCTTAGAGGTTTGGAACAGAAGATCAAAAGTTTAGAGATTCAGAAGAGAAACGCTGAACTGGACTGTATGAAACTGCGTAAACAAAATGAGATTTTAAGAAAAGAGCTTGACAGGCTGAGAGCTCCGCCTCTGGTTACAGCAATTGTGGAAGATATTTTGGCAGACGGAAGAATAATAGTCAAGAGTTCCACAGGACCAAACCTGGTGGTGAACGCATCTCATTATATTGATAGAAGGAATTTGATGATAGGAGCCAGAGTTGCCATGAACCAAAGCACCCTATCCATCATCGAGATCCTACCTCCTTCTAGAGACATGGTGGTCTCTGGAATGGAAATAATCAAAAAACCTAGAATATCCTACAAAGACATTGGGGGATTGGTGGCACAGATTGAGGAGATGAAAGAAACTGTAGAGCTTCCCTTAAAGTGTCCTGAGAAGTTTGAAAAGGTGGGAATAGACCCTCCAGTTGGAGTTTTACTCTTTGGACCTCCTGGAAACGGTAAGACCAGGCTTGCAAAGGCCGTTGCTTGTGAGTCCTCCTCTACCTTCATCAAGGTGGTAGGGACAGAGTTTGTGAAAAAGTTCATAGGAGAGGGAGCAAGAATAGTTCGAGAGGTTTTCCAGTTTGCCAGAGAGAAATCACCCACAATCATCTTTATAGATGAGTTGGATGCCATAGGCGCCAGAAGAACCGACAGTGGAGTCTCTGGAGATCGAGAGGTGCAGAGAACGATGATGCAACTTCTCTCTGAGATGGATGGTTTTGATCCAACTGGAAACGTCAAGATAATAGCTGCCACCAACAGACCAGACATTCTAGATCCTGCCCTTTTAAGGCCCGGCAGATTCGACAGGCTGATAGAGATACCTCTTCCCAATGAAGTTGGAAGAGAGGAAATCTTAAAGATTCACACAAAAAAGATGAATCTTAGGGATGTAGATTTGAGAGAGTTTGCATCTGAAATAGAGGGAGCTTCTGGAGCAGACATCAAGTCCATTTGCACTGAGGCTGGGATGTTTGCAATTAGAGAAGAGAGAGATTATGTGAGTTTGCAAGACCTTAAGCTTGCAGCCTTCAAGGTCCTAGGAAGCTCAAAAGAGGAGAGAGAGCCTGGGATGATCTATGGTTAGACTACTTTTTAAGATACCTCTTTAAAACTTTCCAAATGAGAAAAGATATGAGGATGAATGAAGCAAGATGCAACCCCAAAGCCCTGTCGGAAAGTCCATGAATCACAACTATCAAGACAAGGGATTTTGTGAATCTGTACAAAATTCCCATAAGAGAACCAAAGGTAAGAAAGTTTAGAAAGGCAAAGAGAGTTAATTTTCCAAGGATGTTTTGAACAGCATAACCTGTGTGAAGGGAAAAACCAAAGAGTATGGTGGATGCGAAAAGGGCAAAGTTCTCAGATTCTTTTGAAAGCTCACCTTGCAGAAACCATCTAAAGTAGAACTCCTGGGGAAGAGCTATCAATAGGGTTATAAGGAGGCTGGCATCGAGTGAAATCTTTAAAGACTCTTGAACTTCAAACAGTGAAAGTCCAAAAGTAAGGAGAAAGAAGATTAAGAGAATTGCCATGAATATCTTTATGAAAATGTAAATAAGAATTCCAAGAAATCCAAAGAGAAAACTCTTATCTGAGATTTTGATCTCAAACTTTCTTAAACTCAAAGGAAAAAACAGCATAAAGATATAAACTGAAGAGATTAAAAACCTATCCAGCATCTGATTTTGACCTTTAAGGTAATAGGTCAGAGACCAAGGGATGAAGAAGAGACCTGTAAAGATTATGATTTTTTTTGAATGTCTTAAATTGCGATGAGATGCAATTGAAAGTAGAATGAGGTAGAGCATCAAATGAAGAGGAAAAAAGATTTCTATTCTCAAAAGAACTCCCTTAGCTTTCGGTAAAGTCAAAAAAGAGTAGAGGTAATCCACTAACAAGAGATATATTAAAAGAGTAATGAGGGAAAGTATCACCACATTCTTAATCTTCATGAGTTGATTTTTCATGCCATCTTATAATTCTATTGCTTTTTTCAAAAGTCTCTTTCCCTCATCCATGATTGTTTTTCTCAAAATTTGTATTTCGTAGAGAATTTTAGACACAGAGTTGATTTTTTTGGGCTAAGAGAGTCCTAATTCTTTTTTCAATTTTTCAGCCTTTTCAAAGTATTCTTTTGCCATTTTTGGATTTTTCATTTTTTCATAAGTTACAGCAATATTTGAATAAGCAGTCGAGACAGAAGGTTCATCCCCCATTTTTTCTGATTCTCTCAAAACATAAAAGAAATTTTTTAATGCTTCATCATATTTTTCATTTTCTCTTAATATGATTCCAATATTTCCTTTTGTGTAAAGAATGCCATGAACATCTCCAAGTTTTTCAGAAATCTCTAAACTCTTTTCATAGTATTCAATTGCCTTGTCCCATTCTCCCTTATCAGCATAAACTGAACCAAGATTCATATAGGTCTGTGCCATTCCATGAACATCTCCAAGTTTTTCAGAAATCTCTAAGTCTTTTTCATAGTATTCAATTGCCTTATCCCATTCTCCCTTATCAGCATAAACTAAACCAAGATTGTTATAGGTCTGTGCCATTCCATGAACATCTCCAAGTTTTTCAGAAATCTCTAAGTCTTTTTCATAGTATTCAATTGCCTTATCCCATTCTCCCTTATCAGCATAAACTAAACCAAGATTGTTATAGGTCTGTGCCATTCCATGAACATCTCCAAGTTTTTCAGAAATCTCTAAATCCTTTT
>JBHIDS010000112.1:0-7919 GCA_046760205.1 Candidatus Methanofastidiosia archaeon | reverse complement strand
AGGGAAAGGCAAGGATGAGATTCTACCTCATGGGAGGTCTCGTGGTGGCGGTGCTCGGCTTGCTCGCTCTTATCGCTTTGTACTTTTCGAGGGGAAGGACACCCCCTCCAAGAGAGGAATTCTACAGACCTTTAAGACCCACCTACAGAGAGGAGAGATTCGTTGCACCTCCTCCAAAAGAGGAAGAGAGGTTTGAGCCTGCAATGGAAGAGCCCGAAAAAAGACCTGTCGAGAGTATGGAGGGAAAGAGACTCAAAAAGTTTCTCTCCAAGACAGAGGAAGCTTTGAACCAGTACACCAAGCCCCAAATAGAAAAGCACTTACAGAGAGCGATGCACAGGTACGCAACCCTCATGAGTGAGAGAAACCACCTACCAAAAGGTGTGGATCCGGCTCTTGAGAGAAGAATAGACCAAAACCTCAAAGAGCTTGAGGACAGAATCTTTAGAAGGTAGTTCACTTCTTCTTTTTCCCTTTCTTATTTTAGAAATTATCAAGGCAAAGATTTATATTGATTCAACCATTATCATCTTGCATGAGACAGGACAGGAGAAGGAAATTTACAGATGAAGAATTTTTGGAATTACATCGCCAAGGGTTGACAGACAGGGAGATAGCTAAAAGACTTGGAGTAACGCAAGCTGCCATCAATTACAGGAGAGTCAGGCTAGGTCTAAAGAACAACTATGTGAGAAAAACCTTCTCTGATGAGGAATTCTTAAGGCTTTACAATGAGGGGCTCACAGACAGGGAGATAGCCCTGAGACTTGGAGTAACGCAAGCTGCCATCAATTACAGGAGAGGCAAGTTAAATCTAAAGAGCAATCATATCTCTGAGGGAGTCTTTTTAAGGCTCTTAAGGCGTGGTCTTTCTGATGAAGAGATTGCAGGTAAACTTAAGGTTTCTGAAATCCTGATCTCTAAGATGAGAAGAGAGTTGGAATTTGGTGAGGAAGAGGCAACTTCTGAGGTTTGAATCGAGGTTGTTTACTATTTTTGCTTACAACCAAAAACTTTATATAGTAGTTCTTGCATAAACTAACTATCTCAATAGTAATATGCACAAAAACTGCCTTTGATGCATTTAGTGACCGAAAAGTATTAAAAGAATAAATCCCATAAGAGAGAAACGTCATAAAAAAAGAATAGGTGGAAATCCATGAAAAACATAACTTTCAAGAACATACCAGATGAGCTATACTACAAAGTCATAGAGTGGAAAGGAAAGCTTCACTCTCAAACCTGGCAAGAATTTTTGGAGAAAACTATTGAGATTCTCGAGAACCAAAAGGAGTAGGTGAGAGAAATGAAAAGAACACTATCTGCAATCTTGATGCTAATGGTGTTACTTTTTGGTGCTCTCAACGTGAGTGCAATACCAGGCAGGGTAACTCTGAAACAGCCCTCTAATGGAAGCACCATAAGTGATACAACACCAACCTTCAAATGGTTAAAACCTTCTGGAAATGTAACCTTCTATCACCTTCAAGTCACAAGGTACAATGACACAGATTTCTCAGAGGCAGGCAATTACATAAACAGAAATGACATCGAAACTACACAATTTACTCCAGACTCTCCTATGGAGGCTAGAAAGTACAGGTGGAGGGTGAGAGCCAGAGACAGCCAGGGATGGGGAACGTGGTCCTTTGTGTGGAGCTTCACAATAAAAGCAAAACTCGAAACTCCAGAGCTCAAAAAACCTGAGAATAACCTCATAACCACAGACACCACTCCTAAATTTGAGTGGACTGATCCTAATCCCAACGAAACTGGTTACACTTTACAGGTTCACACCTCAACAAACTTTACCAGCCCAAAGCACCAAATCACCTTGGCATCCAATGTAACGTCTTACGATGGATTCGTTCTAACCAATGGTACTTGGTACTGGAGAGTTAGAGCAAATGCGAGCAGCTCTGAGAACAACAGCAATTGGTCCGAAGTGAGGAAACTGGTTCTAGACACTGAAACCACACTTTTAAAATGGGTCGAGGACGACGATGGCTTGCACTATGAGGATGGAGAAACCATACCAGACCAAACTCCAAAGTTCGTTTGGGAGAACAATCCCCATGCAAGTGGGGAGAAGTACAGAATTCAGATTTCAAGAGACTCTGTTTTCTCAAACATCGTTGTTGAGAAATCCAGTCTAACCACAACAAACTATACCTCGGAGGTAACCCTCTCAGACAACGAAACCTACTACTGGAGGGTGAGGTACGAGGACTACCCCACATCTGGAGAGACTGGAAACTGGTCTGCAGTTTGGAGTATATTGATAAACGTGGCAGCTCTATCAACTCCGAGTTTGATCTCTCCACAGAACAACATAACCTTATCAGATCTCACTCCCACCTTCACATGGTCATCCATAAGTAGTGCTGGAAGTTATGAAATTGAGGTCTCAGAAAACAACATAACTGGAGGAGATGGTTCTTTCACCTCCCCTGTTATAGATTTAGCTGTTGCCTCCACTTCCTACACTCCTACACAAGACATGCAGGACAACACCCTCTACTACTGGCACGTAAGAGCAGTTTCCCCAGATGGAAAGCAAAAGAGTTCATGGTCAGATGTATTTTCTTTCACATTAAGTGAAAACGTTCCTCCAATTTTGAAAAGTCCAGAGGATGGAAGTAGAACCAGTAAGCAACAAAACCTAACCCTTGAGTGGGAGACTGTGCAGAGTGCTACACAGTACGAGTTGGAGTACTCTACAGATGAGGACTTTCTGACGAAGCAGACAATTTCAAACATCTCAGGAACTTCTGTCCAGCTACAGGGATTACAGGATGGAACCACCTACTACTGGCATGTAAGAGTTTCTCATCCCACATCTGAATCCAGTGGCTGGTCTTCCACCTGGAACTTTGTGGTGGATAGGCTCACCACTGACCTTGCATACATCAACGCTGCAGACAACAGGAACAACTCTACCATTACCACAAGCCAACCCATCTTCTACTGGTACGAGAACACAAACTATGGAGAGAGTTCTTACAAGATTCAGATAGCGGTGAGCAGCTCGTTTACAACACCAATAATAGACTCCACAGTGAGTGTCATTCCTGGAGGACAACTCTTCTCCTACAACTTAAATACACAAGGAGAGTCCCTTGCAGATGGTACCTACTACTGGAGAGTGAAGATGGCAACCACAAGCGGTGCCCACTGGTCAGATATTTGGAGCTTTCTTATAAACACCCAGAGTTTACAAAGCCCCACTCTTCAAAGCCCTGCAGATGGAAGCATTCTGAACGACTCAACTCCCCTTCTCTCTTGGAGCTCTGTCAGTGGTGCCAACAAGTACAATCTACAGGTCGCTCCCACCACCGACTTTGGAAGTCCCACCATCAATCTCGAAACCAATGCCAATTCCTATCAAACCTCGCAGTTAAACGATGGAACCTACTACTGGAGGGTTAGAGCCATAAATCCAGACAATCTGCCTGGAGAGTGGTCCACAATTTGGGCCTTCTCCATCGACACCATCGCCCCAACAAAACCCACCCTCTACTCTCCAATAGGCGGACAGACCATAAGTGACAACACTCCAGATTTAAAATGGACGGTTTTAACTTCAGAGATTGCAGACATCTCACTCTATAAGCTGGAGTACACAACCAACCCATCCTGGGTAGATCCGGTAGTTATGGAGTTGGACGCCACCACACATGTACAGATAAGCTGGTACAACTCCACTGAGATGATGATTACCTACAGCATGCCCTCATCCCTATCCAACGGAACGTACTACTGGAGGGTGAAATCTCAGGACAGAGCTCTAAACACCAGCATATCTTCTTCGGTGGAGTGGTTCATCCTTCTCTCAGAAGAACAGCCTCCACAGCCTGGAGATGTCACCATAACCGTGAAAGACGTCAGTGGAAATCCAATAGAGGGAGCCTCTGTTACTCTTGATACCCAAACTCTTCAAACCACCAGCTCTGGTATGGTGATATTCCCAAATGTGAGTGCTGGAACCCACAACTTGGTAGTCACCAAGAAGGGATACAACTCCTCATCTGGAAGCATCTCTGTGGATGGAGATATCTCACAGACGGTGGTTCTAACAGAGGCAGGTGTTACCACCTATACAATCACAGTTGTGGTTAAAGATCCTCAAGGTAGTGCAATACAAAATGCCACGGTAAAGCTCATTCCCTCTGGTGGGGGGACCACCTTCACCATCGACACCAACCAGCAGGGAAATGCAGTACTTGAGAACATTCCTCAGGGCTCCTATACCTTAGAGGTTACCAAGGAGAACTACTCAACCCACACCTCAACCAAAAGTGTGAATTCAGACGAAACCATAAACGTAACACTAAGCACTATTGGAACAAACACAGTCACCATAAGCGTAAAAACGGTCACTGGAACACCCATTAACGGTGCCATAGTAACTTTGACCCCAAGTGGAGGAACTGGATTAACTCTCACAACAGATGCCTCGGGAACAGTCACCTATTCAAACATCGAGAGTGGCTCATACTCCCTAACCATAACAGCCCAAGACTACGAGACGCACACTGAAACCTTCCCTGTTAGTGGCACGGTAACTAAAGAGATAGTTCTGATAAGCACAGACAAGGGGGTCATCCATGGTAAAGTTTACTACGATGATGTAAACACCCCTGCGCAGAACGTCACCGTAAGAATCTATGAGACAGAATCTAACCTTGTAGTCCAGAGTGTCACCACAGATGCCAATGGATGGTTTGCAGTCGAGGTTCCAAAGGAAGCAACCTACTACATAATCGTTGAGAGCTACACAGAACAGAAGAGGGAGAATGTTCAGCCTTCAGATTCTCTTCTAACTGGAGCCCTAGAGATAATAATACAGACAGAAGGTGAGATAAGGGGAGTCGTTGCGGATGCAGAGGGAAACATGGTTTCGGATGCAAAGGTTACACTGAGAAATGAGGTTGGAGATTTCGTAGAGAGTGCCCTAACTGGGGCTGCTGGAAACTTCAGCTTCAAGGTGAAGCCTGGACAGTACTATGTGGAGATAATAAAGTCTGGATACCAAGACTACACCTCTCAAATGGTTACAGTGCCCTACAAGGGGGAGGTTGATCTCCAGATAATAACTCTTCAGCTGATCTCAGGAACTCTTCAGGTGAGACTTGAGGACGAGGATGGAGAACCAGTAGATGGAACTGTAAAGGTAATAGACAGCACTGGGAGAACTGTTGCAACCTTGGACCTCATTGCAGGAGAAGGCTCAAAAGAGCTTGCAGCTTCAACCTACACTCTAATTGGGGATGCCAAAGGCTACAAGGCCTCCACCAAATCAGATGTCTTGATAGAATCTGGAAAGACCACTTCAGAGACCATAGTTTTAGGGATTGCTCCAGGAGTCATAGATGTTCGAGTTTACATGGTGGAAATGGTAGAGGGTGCAGAGAAGAGATCTCCAGTTGCAGAAGCACAGGTGTACCTCAACGATGAGTTGAAAGACGTAACAGACGAGAATGGTTTTGTGAGCATTTCAAACCTTCCCCCAGGAGAGTACACTGTGAAAGTCTTAAAAGAGGGCTTTGTCGACTACAACTTCGATCCAGTGGTGCTTTCGGGAGAGCAAACCATGTCCTTAGAGGCTGTCCTAGAGAAGAAGCCAACGTACACCAGATCCATCCTAATAGGAGGTCTGGTGATACTGGCACTCATTGTGGTGGGTGCCCTTGCGTTGAGAACAATGAGAAAGCCCAAGGAAAAAGAACCTTCAAAACTCCCAGCAAGAGGGAGAAGGAGAAGGTTACCACCAAGAACTCACAAGGGAGGTCTTCCAGAAAGGCCTTACAAATAAATCTATCTTTATTTTTTAATCTTTTATATTTGCTTTATTACTTTCATATGCAGTGCATTTCACAATGAAGATTTTGTTTTTATAGTTCTTTCCCTTTCAATACCTTATGAAATCAAAAGAATTTCTAGCAAAACAATTAAAAGACCGACTATGAAACACTGGCTCGGCGAACCACATCCCAATGTTGATATTATTTCTCCAAACATGGAATTTGAGAAAGAGGCTTGGAAGAAAGAATTGGAAAAGGGAGTTGACTTTAAAGCTTTATTAAAACGATTTCATTCAGTTAGAAGTAAGCAGATAGATGTATTAAATTATTCTTTTACAAGAGAAACCCCTGAAACCCCCATCTCTGTCATGTAAGCCTTGCCTCCTGCCTTTGAGATTGCAGATGAAATCTCTTTCTTTTCATAGCCTATGGCAATCATATTTCCGCCACCACCTGCTCCAGTTAACTTTGCTCCCAAAGCTCCTGCATCTCTTGCAGCTTTGCAGAGTTTCTCAATCATGGGGCAAGACACCTCGAGTTGCTCTAGGATTTTGTGGTTTTCATTCATGAGCTCTCCAATCCTCTCATGGTTTCCCCTTTCAATGGCTCTCAGCGCCAGATGAGAGATCTCATCTATTTCATCAAGTAGGGAAAATTTCTCTGGAAATTTCTCCAAAAACCTTCTAACCCTTAAAACCATCTCTGAAGTGTTTGAGGGGATGTTTGTGTTACCAATTATCATTGGAATTTTTTTTGAGATTTTTAAAGGCTCTATACCCAGAGACTTTCTAAAAGATATGTATCCTCCATAAACCACTGTGTTGTTGTCTATCCCAGAGGGAGTTCCTCCATGAGCTATGACATCTGCATCATAAGTCATTTTTGAAATTTCCTCTCTCTCAAACTTTTTCTGGTAGAAATCTAAAACAGAGAGAATTACAGAGGCAAACAGAGAGGAACCTGACCCAAGACCAGAAGCCATGGGTATTTCTGACTCTATCTCAATCTTTAGAGGTTCAAAACCATAACTCTCAATAAATGTCCCAAGTAGATATTTTATAGGTGCAAAAATATCTTTTTTTGAAATGTTCTTCAAATCAGCATACCTTTCATTCTCGATGAGTCCCTCTATTTCACTTTTGAGTTTGAAAAGTTCTGGTTTATCCCACTCTTCTTCTAGATTCAGTCTTTTATCCACAATTCTTATAGAATTTCCTTCAAACCTTTTAACAAAACTCTTAGAGTACAGCGAAACGGCTGCCGATATTCCCAATTTATCGTACACCACTGCATGTTCTCCAAAGAGAATAACCTTTGAAGGAGCACAAGCCTCCATGGTATACCTTTTATTAGAAACCTTATAATCCTTGTGCTTTTTTTCATAGATGAGAAAGTCTTATATATCATGCCTACCACCCTCTTTTATGAAAAATACGAAGATTCTGATGGTTTTCAGTTTCATTTTTCTCGTTCTTCTATTTTTCCTTTCTACAAAGACATTTAGGATAATTTCTGGGGGTATTTTTATTTTTTTCCTTCCAGGATACACTCTAACAAGGCTATTTTTCAAAGATCTAAACTACATAGAAATGGTTTCTTACAGCATAGGATTGAGCATCTGTGTTCTCATAATAGATGGGCTGATTTTGGATAGGTTCTGGGAGATAAGCTTGGTTCCAATTCTCTTATCCATAGGAACTTTTGTGATCTTAGCAATAGCGATAGAGGTGGTTTTGAAGGCAAGCTCAAAAAGATAGGTTTAAGAGAGTGTAGAGGATGTTTGAGAGCAGAGCCACAAAAAGGGTAAAGAGGATATGGTTAAAGATCTTCTTAGAAAATCTTCTCTTAAAACCCAGATCAAAAACTATCACTATGACGATTAAAGTTGCGGTGATGAGGGCAGTGCCTTCAATTATTCCTGAAGCTGTAAGTGATAGGGATAACATGAAACCTCTCTTCATCCAAACTTATAAGGTTTATGATGCAAGGAGAATTGGAGCCACAACAAACAAGCAGAAGTTGATGCTCCCATGTATCACAGAAATTAGAAGAAGGTTCAGAGTTTTCTGATATATCTTTCCAATTATCATTCCAACTGTAAACACGAAGAGAAGC
>JBHIDS010000111.1:0-7935 GCA_046760205.1 Candidatus Methanofastidiosia archaeon | reverse complement strand
GAATTCATTATTTGGCTGTAAATGACTTAATTTCATGAATATTTAACCGCCCTAATAACAATCCATATTAATAGACTGATCTTTCTATTCATTGGAAATATTTGGTATTTCTTCCTTATATACTTTTTGGTGTTAATTAGTGACATCATAATATTATATTTTTAAGAAGGCTTGATCTATATTTCATGCAGGCAACATTTCTAACACAATATGTACATCTCAATTTCCATTCGATGTACTTTCCAAGACACGGAACTGGTTTCATGATAAGATTAATTTTGGAGAATATAAAAAGATTAGGAAGGAGAGGAGAGGAAAAGTATAATACTTTCGCTTATGGGTCTGGAGAAAATATTAAAAAAGAAATGTTTTGGAAAAATAAGAAAAATTCTTAATAAACAGCAATCATTATGAAATCTAAATACTCAAGTGCAAAGATTTTTATACCCATAATGTTTTTCAATTCATGGAGTATGTGATAGAGGTATTTGTAAAGTCCAAAAAGGGAGAGTGTGCCTTTGGACATAAAGTCGGAGACAGAATTTTGTTTGATGGAAGAAGGGTGAAGGGAGAGATATGTCTTTCAGCCTTATACTCAATGCTTCCAAAGGTTTATGCAATGGCTTATGGTGCTCAATTTCCATGGCTGGAAAATAAAGACGTTGCAACTCATGCCTGTCCAGATGCCTATAACCCTGTGGTTTTTGAGATCAAGAGAAGGAAATAGCGGTTAGATTCTTGTTGATTTCGTGAAAAAAGTCAATCAAAAAACAGTTATCCCAATACACACTAAGTATCTCGAGCTCTTTCAGAACAACATTTCAAATACAAGAATACTTCAAGAGGATATATAGATAGATATTTGAATTGAAAACTCAAAAAATCAAAAGAAATATATAGTAGGAAATCTTAACATGCAAAAGAATGACCTTAAGTGATATAGATGGTACAATTAGTCCTTGAAGCAAGAGTTAACAAAAATCTATTTTCAAATCATTATCTCGATAACCTAATTCAGAAAAATCCTGAATGGAAAAAGAAGGATCATGAAAGAGCATTTCAGAAAATCAAAGACATTTATCAAGAAGAGAAGTCATTTGTTGAAGGGTTGAACGAACCTCAACTTGAGGAGAGGTTTTTTCAAAAGATTTTTCAAATACTCCTTCCAGATTTTGAAGTTCAAGCTCCAACAGAGGAAGAGGATTTTCCAGATTATGCCTTCTTTCCCAATAGACAAGCGTTAGATAAGGCACATGAAAGTAAAGGAACAAGGTCATTCTATGTCAATGCCTTTGCTATTGGTGAAGTGAAAAAGTGGAGTGTTGAACTTGATCGATTTGGAAGAGACAAATATGACAAAAGAAGAAATCCAAGTTTTCAAATATGGTTGTATCTCAATGAAACTGAACCAAAATGGGGAATACTATCCAATGGTCAAAAATGGCGACTATATCATGAAGATAAACCCTTGGATTGTTATTATGAGATTGATTTGGTAACATTGCTTGAAACAGATGATGTTGAGGGATTCAAATACTTCTATTATTTTTTTAGGAAAGAGGCTTTCATCCCTTCAGAAGGATGGCAATGTATTTATAGAGACTGTACTTAGAGAATCCTTAAGTTATGCAAAAGAAATTGGTGAAAATCTAAAGGAGAATGTCTACAAAGCAATGGAAAAGATTGCAGAAGGCTTTTTCAATTGGTCACAAAATGAACTGGATCCCGAGGATGAAAGAATTAGAATAGAAGTTCAAAAGAGTACAATGAGACTTTTGTATCGTTTTCTCTTCTTGTTGTATGCTGAAGGGAAGGGATTGTTGAATCTTAAAGATGAACAATATAGAACTATATACAGTTTTTATCGACTTAAAAAAGAAATCAAAGATAAGAAAGAAGGTCCAGATCAAGAATATTACTCTCCAGCAGCTACGACTCTTTGGTCTCGATTGAAGGATCTTTTTCGTTTGATTGATCAGGGAAGTGAGGTTTTCGATATTCCCAAAGACCAGTTTTATGTGCCTCCATACAATGGGGGTTTGTTTGACCCAAAAAGAAATCCCAAACTGGAAGAGTTGACAATTGAAGATACATATCTTGCTGATGCCGTTGATCTATTGGCAAGAAGTGGTGGTGAAGGAGACATGGAGGGCTTTGTGGATTATTCAACACTTGAAATCAGACATTTGGGAAGCATTTATGAGGGTCTTTTTGAGTACAAACTAAAATTGGCAGAAAGAGATATGGTAGTAAAGGGAGGAAAGAAAAAAAGAATTTGGGTAACCCTTGAGGAGTTCAATAAAAAAAGAAAGCTTGAAAAGAGTTTTGAAGACTTTGATGAGTTCGATAGAGTACGAACAGGAGAACTTTACCTTGCCACTGATAGGGGGGAGAGGAAAGCAACAGGCTCATATTATACTCCAGACTATATTGTTAATTATATAGTTAAGAATACTATAAATCCTGTGGTTGAGCAAAAGTGGAAAGAAGCCTCAAAGAAAGGACAAAGTCTAATTGATGCCACACTCTCTGTAAAAGTACTTGATCCTGCAATGGGTAGTGGTCATTTCTTAGTCGGCGCTGTGGAGTTATTAGCTGGAAAGCTTCTTGAGGCAGCTAAAAAGGACATTGAAGCTGGAATAGTTGAGGACGACAGACATTTTACTCCAGGTTGGGCAAAAAGAGAGGTTGTGGCTAATTGTATCTATGGGGTAGATTTGAACGATCTTGCAGTCGAGTTGGCAAAACTCTCCCTTTGGCTGACAACGATAAGCAAAGATAAACCCTTGAGTTTTCTGGATCACAGACTGAAACAAGGAAATAGTTTAATAGGAACTGACCTCAAGGATTTACCTTGGCATCCGTTAAAGAAAAAGGATAGAAAACAAAGAAGAATGGATATTCCTGAAGGTTTTATCAAAAAACTCGTTGATGCAACAAGAGAGATTTCATCAATCGATGATGACACTCTTACAAACATCATAAAAAAAGAAGAGATGTTTGAGAGATTCAAAACAACTAAAGAATACGACATGATAAAGACTCTTGCAGATGTTAGAACTTCAATTTATTTTGGGAATGAGATAGATGAGACTACTTATGGAAGATTTACTGGCAATGCATATAATAGCTCTCA
Source organism: Candidatus Methanofastidiosia archaeon (assembly GCA_046760205.1). Lineage (GTDB taxonomy): Archaea > Methanobacteriota_B > Thermococci > Methanofastidiosales > SZ-28-30 > JBHIDS01. Next base: position 4,799 of record JBHIDS010000111.1, on the reverse strand, counting down.
ATTCGAATGGAATTCAATGAAAGATGAATCATTTACAAGGAAAGCAAAGGAAATCGCAGAGGAAAGGAAATTCTTTCATTGGGAACTTGAGTTTTCTGAGGTGTTCTTTGAGGATGGAACACTGAGGGAGAATCATGGGTTTGATTGTGTGGTGGGAATCCGCCATACTTCTCAATTTCAACATTGCCAGAAGAAGAAAGAAAATATCTTAGCAATAATTTTAGTGAAGTTTTTGCAGGAAATAGCGATATTTTATATTATTTTTTGGCTCTCATCGGATCTATAATTGCCAATGGCAAATATTTAGGATACATTGTTGGCAGATATTTTCAAGAAGCTAAATATGCTGCAAAGTTGCGCAAATTCCTGAGCAGTTACTCCCATCTTGTCAACCAAGTTGACTTTTTAAATTATCAAGTATTTGGTGCCAATGTAAATGTACTGGCATGTATTTCAATTTTTGAAAAGGTTCCTCCTAAGGAGGATCCTATGACTTACGTCCTGAAAATAACTGATGATAAAGCCTCTCAAGAACAAGTTGCAGTTGCCATTTTGGATTCTAACAATCCTCTGTTCGAAAGATTTGAAGCTCTTAGTCCATATTTCTCAGAAAAAGACTGGCAATTTATGCCGGCTTCTCTGAAAAAACTCGAAGAAAAATTTGAACGTCAATCAATTCCTTTGAGTGACATTGCCACCGTTGTTAAATCAATGGAAACAGGGAAAAATGAGGTTTTAGCGCCCTCTATTGAAATTATAAAGCAATTTAAAATTGAAAAAGAATTGATACATCCTGTAGCAAAATCTGGAAGTATTGTTCGTTTTCATATTGAAGAGGATAATCGCAGAATTATATGGACTGAAGGGATAAAATTTTCTGATTATCCAGAACTAAAAGCGTACCTAACACCCTACAGAGAAGACCTTTCAAAGAGACATGATATTAAAGCGCGAAAGGCCAATTGGTGGGAGATTAGCAATCCCAGAAATGCAGATCTCTTTTTCAGCGACTATGAACAAATCCTTGTACCTTTCATGGCGACGGGAAATAAGTTTTGTGTAGATACTGAAAAGCATCTAAACGATGGGGGGGACTTGCGTGGTATCTTCTTCAATAAAGATAGCGAGATATCACCTTATTACGTTTGTGCAATTCTTAATTCAAAAGCTGGAGAAAAATATCATAAAACTCATTCAAAACTGAAAAGGGGCGGATATTATGAATATTACGAAGGAAAACTTTCTCTTTTCCCAATCCGCCACATCTCCTTCACAACCCCAGAACAAGAGAGGAAAGCCATGGTAGAAAAGCTTAAAGAGTTATACCATAAAGAGGTAGGCTGATGAAATCTGAAAAAGAGAATATATGAAACTCAATAAAGTTTCAAGAAATACAGCGAGTAAAGAATTAATGGACATGGTTAAAAAGGGATTGTTGAAACAGATTGGTAGAGGGAGGGGCAGTTATTATGAACTGGCATAACTTTGTGCAATTTGTGCAATTACTGTGCAATTACTGTGCAATTAGAGGGTGTTATTTATGTTTGACGAGATTCTAAAAAACATCGATTTCCTCCTCCCAAAAGACAAAGATGGCAACTTCAAAACCGAAGAAGAAAAGAGTGACGTAGTCCACGACTTCCTAGCATATCTAGCTAAACAAATGATCGAGATGAACAAGGAGAAGAACAAAGAGATAAAGGGGTTCCTTGAATGGTTAGAAGGTACTATAAAAATAAAAATTGAAAACCTTTCTGGGAAGACAAAGCTTAGGGAATATTATAAACATGATTTTGATGAGATTAGACGTGTCTTTGAGAAAAATAAAAAGCTTTTTGAATTTGATCCTAAAAGAAGGGAGTTCTTGGAATTAGTCAAAGATGAATTTGATAAGAGTATTTTAAAGTTGAAGCCATTACTTGAAAGGATTAAAGCAACAGATAACCTCATTGATCAGATTGTTTACAAACTCTATGGCTTGACAGATGATGAAATTAGGATAGTAGAGGAATCTTTGCAATGAGATATAAATCAAATCTTTAATATCTGAAGTTTTTCCCTATTTGATATGAAAAGTTTTTATACATTAAAAAAAACTCTAAGTGTGCGTCCTAGAGAGTTTTTGAACATGCTCAAGTGGCATCCATCCTACGATTTCAAAGATTACAGCATAGTTTATCTTCATAGAGGAGCTCCGAAGAATGAGAAGGTGATTGAGTGTTTCAAGGTTTTAAGGTTGGAGCACTCAGACTTTGTAATAGAGGGCAGATTCGGAGAGGTAAACATTCCATACCACAGAATCAAAAGGATTCTTGACAAGAAGGGAAAAGTGGTTTGGGAGAAGAGAAAACCACAAAACCACAAGAATTATAAACCTCAAAAGAAACCAAAATCATGGGTTTAACAGACTTGATATTGAGGATAGTAGAGACCTTCTTAGAGATAAGCACCTTTTTTGCCTCTGAGCTCTCAAATCTCACAAAGGATTTCGTGCCCCAAGAGTCCATAGACGACATTGCCATTCTGATTCTGCTTCTCATCTTAAGGGCAGGTTTTGACTTCACCAAGAAACTTTTGGAAATTCTAATAATCTTCTTTGCAATCTATGTCTTTATCCAGATTCTGCCCTCGATAATAGGGTTGTTTTGAGTTGTTATTTGGTTATCATTTTCACCACACTGAAAAGTGGTAACAACTCCACCTTCATTCATTAGGGTTAATTGGTTCATGGTGTTGTATTGGTATGTGGTTTGCTGTGCTCCCTCTGTCTTTGTGAGCCTGTTCCCTACTTCATTGTGAGGAATCATTACTTCATTCCTCTTTTTATGATTCTCAAATATATCAAAATTCCAATGATAAAAACAATAATCAATTCATGTGAAAGCCCCAATCTTTTTTCTTCGCCCATTCCTTCTTTGTATTCTTCAATCGTCTTAAAATTGTCAAAGAAAAACATATCTAGACCTCTATCCGCAAAAGTTACGAACCTTCTATCATCACTGATACCAACAGATATAATCGTATCTCCTGACCTATATTTCCAGAGAATTTTACCCTCTCTATCAAAAACATAAATATTATGAAAGATGAAAAAGGGAAAGCGATACTCTCCAACATCTGCAACAATATACCTGCCTTTTTTATCTATAGCGATTCTGGAAGTCGTGGCACTTCCATAGTGAGTCCATAATAACTCTCCATCAATGTTGAATAAAAAATATCCAGCAACAGCTATATATTCACCATTTGAAGAAATGGAGATAAAATTTGCTGGATTAACGTTTTTTTGGCTCCAAAGTCTTTCACCATTTATATTGTAGGCGTTGAAATGAGGGACAAGGAAGGTTTTGTATGGAAGATCTCCTTGAGTGATCTCATTTGAACCAAAGAAAAGGTAATTACCATCCTCTGTGATTGCGACAGCTCGAACGTCTAATTTTGCCTCCTTGCTCCATAATATGTTGCCTTCTTTGTCAAACAGAAATATCATTCACTCCCGGGATCCTGTTATTATGTATCCATTTTCGCTTATAGAAATAGATTCAAAGTGTTGGTCCATGACTTTATCCCAAAGCAAGTTCCCTTCTTTATCGAATAAATAGATGTGATAAATCTCCCTCTTGAAATTATTTAATGAAAGCATAAAGAGATGCGCGACAATTTCTTTATTCAGAGATATTGGTTAGGACAGAAAACTTTAAGTATTACAATATACAACGTTGAAAGATATTATGGTATCTATAAAAACACGTATCATCAATTTTTGGTTTTTCTTTGTTGCTATTCTGATCTTAATTGCAATCATTTTATATTTTGTTTGGTTCAAATTTCCTACTTTGCAGAATTTCATTGCCAAACTTATTGAGGCCGAATTACTAGCAGCTCTCGTTATGATCACCTATTATTACGCACGTGAATCAAGAAGATCAAGAAGATTGCAAGAAAAGAGTGAATTTAAAAAGCATTATGATCGTATAAAAGACAAGCTAATCAAACCATGGATCAAGGAAATATATGAAATCCCCAGTATTGGCGATAACCTGTTCTTTACCAGCCAAGAAATTCAGGTCAAAATGTCTGAATCTTTTGGTATCGAGAATCATCAGTTATTTAAACGCTTTTTTTCTCATTTTCCTGAAAAAAGGCAACAATGGAAAGAACTTAAGCAAGGGTTAAAAGACTACAATGAAACATGTTTGAAATATGCTGACTTATTGAAATCTCAAGCAGAAAAAACCTTTGGCTTAAAGGTAGAACAATATGGTGATAAGCCAGGAACAATGAGCTCAGAAATTGTAGTTTTGATAGGTAATAACTTGATAAAAAAGGAATTAGGAGAACGTTATGAATTGGGTGAATTTAGAACTCAACCTTCAGGAGACATGTGGGAATTGCTTAGAGATAATGGACATATTACTTATGGAACTTCTGCTAAAATAACACACTGTAAGGATATATTTGAAGAGAATAAATGGCATGAAACTGAAGAGATAAAGCAGGTGATTGAAGAGTTAAAAAACAAAGGATTGGAAGTCAGAAAAGCCACCGAGAATTTCAAATCTCAACTTAAGGAGATCATTGAATACCCAAAATTCCCAAACAAATGTGGATTTTGTCCAGTCTAATCATAGAATACACATTTCTCCGGGTTTTTCCTCATGGAAAAGCCCCTAAATCCTCGTCAATATCTGGTTGAATGAAAGAAAGTTACTATCAAAATTATGTAATAATTTTGAAAATAAATAAAACCACCCCCACAAAAACCCTTTTAAGCTTTATGAGTTAAAAGGATATATGAT
>JBHIDS010000110.1:0-8009 GCA_046760205.1 Candidatus Methanofastidiosia archaeon | reverse complement strand
ATAATAGCTGGAAATGCAAGGGAGGGTACCTATGGAGCAGCCCTCAAGTTTAGAGAGATCCTCACCCTCTCTCAGGAAGCTTTGGAGTTTTCAAGAGAGCTCGACAAGGTTTTGATCTGGATGTTCACTGAGAGAGAGGTTGAGCTTTCATCCATCTCCATTGTAGTGAGATATCTTGGAGAGGAGAAAGCTCAGATAGTAGACATAATCTATGGTTTTATGGAGGTGTTTGTATTTTAGCCCAAGTTGTGCTCACTCCCTGGGACTCTAAGAGAGTGATAGCGAGAAGTGTTTTAGAAATGGATGTTTTCAAGAGGGCGATGTCAAAAGGCATTGTTGCAATTGCAAGGGGCACCACTACTGGAATGATAGTAGAGGAAATTCTCGGAGATTTTGAGAGAGCAAATTATGTGGCAGGTTGTATTCGCCCCCAAAGGCTCTGTCTTTCTCTCACTAGGGACACACTACCAGAAGTTGCATTCGTTGATGGAGCGATGAAAGAGATTCCTACCTCGAAGATAGTAAGGGAAATGAAAAAGGGAGATGTTTTCATAAAGAGTGCCAATGCATTGGATCCAGAATTTAGGGCTGGAGTCTTTCTCGGAAATTTGGTGGGGGGGACCATGGGAACAACCCTGGGCACAATCTATGCCAAGGGAATAGAGCTTTTGATTCCTGTTGGGCTGGAAAAGATGATTCCAACAAGGATAGATGAGGCTTCAAAGAGAGCTGGGATATTGAAGGTTTCCTACTCAACTGGAATGCCTGTGGGGTTGTTTCCAGTGAGAGGTGTGGTTGTAACAGAGATTCAGGCTCTTGAAAGTTTTGGGAATGTTGAGGTGACCCCAATTGGGGCAGGCGGTGTTAGGGGTGCAGAGGGAAGTGTGGTTTTTAGTATCTCTGGAGAAAAAAAGGAGGTTTTGAAGGTGATTGAGAGGGTAAAAGGAGTTTTGGGGGAAAAACCCTTAAAGGTTCCAAAACGGTTATGTAGGGAATGTAATTGGCCAACCTGTCCCTGGACAGGAAAGGAGAAGTCTTTTTAGGTGATTTAATGGAGTGCATATTTTGCGCCATAGTTAAGGGAGAAATTCCAGCCACCAAAGTTTATGAGGATGAGAAAACCTTGGCTTTCATGGACATAAATCCTGCCACCGATGGACATACTTTGGTTATTCCCAAAAGGCATGTTGAGAATATATATTCCTTGAACGAGGAGGATGGAGAAGGGATAATGAGAACCACCTTGAGAGTTTCAAAAGCCATAAAGAAAGCCTTAAAACCTGATGGATTGAACCTGGTACAGGCGAACGAGAAGGCAGGATTTCAGGAAGTCCCTCACTTTCACATGCACATCATTCCAAGATGGTTTGGGGATGGATTGAAGCCTCCATGGACACTTTCCCCTGGAGATATGGAAAAGATTGGAGAGCTTGCTAATAGGATAAAGAAAGAGATCTAACTTTCCTCAAAGATTTCGATGTTGAGGTTTTGCTCAAAGGGATTCGCACAACCCATGCAGAACAGAGCGTCCCGTGCATTCTCGTACCCACACTTCAAGCACCTCTTCTTTGACTTTACCTTTATCTTTATCTTTCTCATCAAATTTTTCAACTGAGATTTTAGGGAGTGATACTCAGTCTTTGTTATATTTTTCTCAAGATAACATCTGTTGAGGAGTTCGTCGACCTTTGATATGTAACTTCTCATCTTTTTTTCAGATATTGAGAGTTCTATCCCTCTCCTGAGACTATCTATTGCCTTTTCAAAGTCTTTGTACGAGAACTTACCCTCCATCACTCTCTCTTATGAGAGAAGAGTTTATAAGAGTTTGCCTTTAGGAAGTTGACTAAATTCATATAACGTTTTGCAGACATGCGAAGTTCCGAGCCGAAGGCGAGGAATTTGGGTGGAGCATAGCGGAGCCGTATATCCACTGCCATCTGCTGTTTTGCTTTCGATTATATTCAAGATTTTTGATTTCGCTTTCTGATTAGGCGCTTTGATTTATTAATATGTACCATAAGGTGTCTAGTAAGAGGCATAAGAACAATTCCAGCAATTTTCTTTTTCCCCCAGAAATCTAACAACCAACTAGCATCCTTTAATACTGCTCCTTTTACTCTGATTTTTTCAAGAGCATTTACAGAAACTTTTGTGTTAAGAATTTCGGGAGTAAAACTCTTAATTATTTCCTGTGTTCTTTTTCCAACAGCAATTTGATATTGTCTTAATTCCTCCATATTGATTTTTGTACTTAGAATCTTCATTTCTTCAATATTCATACTGTTTCCAGTATCTTTGAAATCGATATTAAGGGTCTTATAATAATTTTCCGTTTCAAGAACCTGGGGAAGGTTAGCAATCAAAAAACTCACAGTAATATCTTCAATTCTTGCACTATGCCATAAATGCCATGCTATTGAATTAATACTCTTATTAGGTATTCTACGAAAATCATCTTCTGATAGGTTCGTCCAAAGTTCATCTTCAAAAGTTGTATTATCCAAGTTAACCATTTCAGAAGCATGTACCAGTTGATGTTGTATCAAAATAATGTTGATTGTTTTATTTATATTTTTTTTTGTTAAGATTACAGTCTTAAGTTTCTTTTGCATTTCATTCCAAGACTTAATAGTATTATCCATATTCAACCTCATTAACTACCTTTAAGCAAAATTGCATCTAACTTAGGTATATACGAACCTATTTCTATTCATTCTTATTATCTTTCACTAATTTGTATGAAAACATTTTATAAAAATCTTTTGGTGAAATGAGAATTGTCGAATTACTCACAATAATGCAATAAAATAATAATTCAATTTCATCAAACAAAATCCTACAAAAAGCAGAGCTTTTTGGGACAGTCAGAAATTGTTTGCAATTTCTGAAAATATTTTGTCTATTTCTCTTCATGGATTAGATTGATTAATCTGAGGTTTAAGCTCTTCGGTGGAATTCTGCAACACAGCAATTGAAAGGAAAAGCTTAAATTGCTAGAAAATTTTCTATGTAAATTGGTAGGTTAAAATGGAGATAGGTCCAATTGACATGCTTGCCTCTCTGGTCTTTGCAAAGGAGATAGACCCTTGGAACATAGACATAGTGGAACTCACCTCAAAGTATCTTGAGAGAATGAGAGCTCTAAAAGAGCTTGACCTGAGACTCTCTGGAAAGACCATCTTGGTGGCAGCAATCCTCCTCCGAATGCAGTCTGAGGAGTTCTTCAGAGAGAAAAAGGAGGAAATTCAGCGAGAGATTGAGAAATCTGATTTTGAGCCTGCACCAATTATACCTCCATTGAGGAGAAAGTCTTCAAAAATAACTCTTCCAGAGCTCTTGAATGCCCTTCTCATAGTTTTAGAAGAGCAAGAGAAGAAAAAGACAAAAACTGAAAGAATTGAGGAGAGACAGGTTGTGAGAATAGATGTACACAGAGTGGAGGTCAAAAAGTACGTGGAGGAACTATATCATAGAATTTTGGAACTTTCAAAGAAAGGAATGGTTACTTTTCACAGTTTGCTTGAGGACAAAAGCTCTCTCTATGTTGCAAGAATTTTCTTGTATCTTTTATTCTTGGAGATGATGAGAAAGATAGAGCTTGTTCAAAAAGAGGGCTTTGGGGAGATTGTGATTAGGGTTTTGTAGAATTCAAAATCCTAAGATTTATAAGCCTTTAAATTAATGTAAGAGAGGTGAGAAGATGTTAATCTCAAACACAGAAACCATCCCTGGACACAACGTCACAGAAGTTTTGGGATTGGTTATGGGAAACACAATAAGAGCAAAACATATAGGAAAGGACATAATGGCTGGTTTGAAGCAGATTGTGGGAGGAGAGCTCTCTGAGTACACAGAGATGCTCACAGAGTCAAGAAAAGAAGCTTTGAGCAGGATGATTGCAAATGCCGAGAAACTTGGAGCCGATGCGGTGATAAACATAAGATTCACCACGAGTGACGTGATGTCAGGAGCTGCAGAGATCTTGGCTTATGGAACAGCGGTGAGGCTGGGCTAAAAGGCAAACAGCCCCTCACCTTCTCCCTTAAATATCCACGCTTAACTCCAGCATTTATGTATCTGTGGGTAAAAATAAAAGGAGGCAATGTAAAGAAATGATGTATGTAAATATTTCGGAAATCATTAAATTACAATCAGTGGTTGATAAATTATTGAGCAACAGAAAAACCATAAGAGTTCTTGAAGCGGGCTGTGGTTCCATCGGTCGCATAAGCATGGGACAGAATGCATACATAGTAGGCATTGATTTATCAGAAAAACAACTCCAAAGAAATTCTCTTTTGAGTGAAAAGATCTTAGGAGACATACAAAGTTATGATTTACCAGCTTCTGATTTCGATGTGATTGTTTGTTGGAATGTTTTAGAACATCTTTCACAACCTGAAAGAGCTCTTAGAAATTTTCTAAAAGCCATCAAAGAGGATGGAATTATCATTCTTGCAATTCCCAATGTATTTTCCATAAAGAGCCTAATAACAAGGTATACCCCACAGTGGTTTCATATTTGGGTATTTAGGTCTATACTTGGCTATAGGTTGAAAGGAAGATATGACTCTGGACCTTTTCGGACATTCTTGAGATTTTCGATTGCTCCAGCATCGATAAAACGATTTGCACTTGAGAATGGTTTGTCAATAGAATATTTCAGCATATTTGAATCTCAAATGCAAAAAAAAATTAGAGAGAAATATAAACTTGTCAACGCAACATTTGGGCTACTTGGACTAACGGTTAAAGCATTAAGTTTTGGCAAGGTTGACGTAAATCTTACAGATTATATCATTGTATTGAAGAAACAGAAAACAAGTGCTGCCGACTTCACCTAACACAGCTTAAAAAGTTCGTCCCCTATGGTACTCACCAAAATCCTCAAGCAAAAACCATAAAAAATATAGATTAAGTAGAAATGTGAGCCTGAGAAAAAAAGCACTTGTTACCGGGGCATGTGGTTTTGTTGGAACCCATATGACAAAACTTTTGGTAGAGAAAGGATTTAGAGTAAGGGCAACTGATTTAGCAGATAGAAGGTTTGAAGAGCTTGGGATTGAATTCATGAAAGCAGATCTCACAGAAAAAGAGAGCTTAGAACGAGTTCTTGGGGAAGTTGATTTCATATTTCACACTGCAGCTCTATTCTCCTACTCTGCCTCTCTCGAAGAGCTTGAAAGAGTAAACGTTTTAGGGGTAAAAAATCTGTATGAGACTGCGTTAGATTTTAAAGTTGAGAGAATCATACACTGGAGCAGTGCAGAGGTCTATGGAATTTCCTCAAAAAAACCCTTGAAGGAGAGTGCACCTCTAAGACCTAAACACAGCTATGGGATTTCAAAGCTTGAGGGAGAGAAAATTGCTTTGAAATTTTTCAGAGAAAGAGCACTTCCAATAACCATTTTAAGACCCACTGCAATCTTAGGTCCTGAAAGCACCTATGGGGCGATAAAACCCATTCTCATGCTTGCAAAAGGTCGTATGCCCATCTATCCTGGAGATCCAGATGCTCTCTCACACTTTGTTCATGTGGAGGATGTTACAAGAGCTGCCCTTCATCTCTCAAAAAGAGAGGACGCTATAGGAGAGATTTACAACGTTGCAGACGAGAACCCTCTCTCTTCAAAGGAGTTGATCTCTTTCCTTTCCAAACTTCTAAAAAAGAGAGAACCGATGTATCTGAGGTTATCAAAAAGGTTGCTTGAAAGAATTGCGACACTCTTTGAGTATTATGCTAGAATTTTTAAAAAAGAACCTTATCTTGAAAGAGACACAATCCATTTACTCTATGAGAACAACGTTTTTGACAACACAAAACTCAAAAGAACAGGATATACCTTCACACATCCCAATACCCTGAAAAGTTTGGAAAAAATTTTGAAGTGGTATAAAGATAGAAGATTCTTTTAGAATGTGATCCTACCATCTTCAACTACACACTTTCCATCCTTAAAAACCGAATCCACCAAATTCACTCCAAAGTGATATCCAAGATGCTTGTGGTTTGGAGCATCCAAAATTATAACGTCAGCCTTCTTTCCAATCTCCAAAGAACCTACATCTTTTCTCTCTAAAGCAAAAGCTGCATTTATGGTGGAGGCTGAGATGCATTCTGAAGGAGTTAATCCCATCTTCAGAGAGGCTATGGTGATTATCATCTGCATTGACTCTGTGAAACAAGATGGGTTGAAGTCTGTTGCGAGACTAACTGGAAGTTTTTGAATCATGAATCTTGCATCAGGATATGGAGAGTTTAAAACGAAGGGAGTCCCTGGAAGAAGGCAAGCTACTATCCCCCTCTCAGCCATCCTTTCAACGCCTTTTTTAGAAGCTTTTAAGAGATGATCTGCTGAGGCACAGGAGAGCTTTGCTGCAAGCTCTGCTCCTCCCATTTTGGAAAACTCATCTGCATGAATTTTTAATTTGAACCCAAGCTTTCTTGCCTTTTTTAAGATTCTCTCAGATTCTGGGAGTGAGAATGCCTCCTTCTCACAAAAAACATCACAGAACTCTGCAAGCTTTCTCTCTTTAATCTGAGGCAAGATCTCATCCACCACGAAGGAGGTGTAATCACCCTTGAAATCCTTTGGTTTCACATGAGCAAGGTATGTGGGAATTACATCCAAAGGATGCTCAATCTCTTTCATAACCTTCAAGCACTTAAGCTCCTGCTCAAGGTCAAGCCCATATCCAGACTTTGCCTCCACAGTTGTAGTTCCGAAGGAAAGCATTCTTGAAAGGGTTTTTAACGCATTCTTTTTGAGCTTTTCTTTGGATGCCTTTTTGGTTTTCTCTACAGTGTAGTATATTCCTCCACCCTCTCTCAAGATCTCTTGATAGCTTTTTCCAGAAATCTTAAGCTCAAACTCATCCTCTCTTGTGCCCTCGAAGATGAGATGAGTGTGAGAGTCTACAAACCCCGGCATCACCACCTTCTTCTGTGCATCAAACTCCTCCCCAGAAAATCTCTTCTCAATATCTTGAGTTTTTCCAACTCCAGCGATTCTTCCATTCTCTATCGCAAGGGCACCATCTTTTATAATCCTCAAATCTCTCATGAAGTCCCCAAATCTTTTCCCTCCAGAGAGAGTTATAAGCTCTGAGGCACCCAATATAAGAAAGTCTGCCATGATTGAGATTGATATTGAATTTAATAACCTTTTGGTTGAGTAAAGAAATTAAATTATTCTCTCCACATTCTCTATTACAATTCCATCTCTTGTGATTGCGTAGGGAATCAACTTTGTGGAGTAAATCATGTTTCTAAGTTTCTTAATTCTTATGACGTTCTCAAGCTCAGGTCCTCTCTCTTTCGTGGAAAAATCGAAAATCCCATCAGCCATGTGGGAGAGGGTTGCCACCGTCTCTGGATCGTGCATTCCCTCAACGAGCAAAAAGATGTAGATTCCTCCATACCTTCTCACGTTTATCTGAATTGCTTCAAAGAGATCTATTACCTCGTCTAAGGAATGATTCATGAGTAGGGCTGAGAGAGAGTCTATCACTCCTCTGATCTCGAGATGTTTACCCTTCCTCTCAAACTCTCCTCTCATGTCATTAAGCTCTGTCATCTTTTTCAAAAGCACCATTCTGAGTTGGTTGGCAGCTCCCATGTCCCAGTCCATCCCCTGGTACCTTGAGAGTTCACCAGAGAACTTCTTCTCATGACGAGCTGTGTAGGCATCTATGAAAAAGAGCTTTTTCTGTTTAACGAACTGATCGATTTTCCAATTATAAAAATTCATGTCATTTGCAATTTCTGCGGCAGGTCTTTCTGCAGTGAAGTAGATTCCATAGGTTAAGTCATTCTGCATCAATCCAGAGAATAAAAATTGCTGAGTGAAAACCTTGATACCTGTACCTGTGTTTCCATAGAAGATTATGGTGGTTTTATCAGGAATTCCCTTATTGAGCAATATGTCGAGCCCTTCAATACCTGTTTTGTAGTAATACATCATTTAAGATTGGTGAGGGAATTATATATATTTTGCGGTTGCCCT
>JBHIDS010000109.1:0-8086 GCA_046760205.1 Candidatus Methanofastidiosia archaeon | reverse complement strand
AAAGAGCCTTTCCCCAATCTCTCATCTCGAGAGAGGGGGTATCAGAACACCAGCCAACCCCCCTAATCCACATGGGATTTTCCGTTGACCTGGCAATCTCCTCTGAAGCCAAAACCATCACAATTGCTCCATCAACAGGAGGACTTACATCTAAATATTTCAAAGGATAGAAAATCACATCTGATGCTAAAACATCCTCTTTTTCGATTTTTGCACCATAACATGCGAGAGGATTTAACAAGGCATTTTTCTTGTTTTTCTCAACAATCGCTGCACACTGCTCCTCTGTTGTCTTCGTCTCATGTAAATATCTGTTCATCTCCAGCCCTGCGACAAATAAGGGATTAAAACCAAGGGGACGATTGAAAATTGGGTCTAGAGCAAGGGCATTAACCTTGTTTGGAAAAATGACATCTGAAAGCTTGCTGTGTCCCTCCACGACGACGACATCAAATAAACCTGTCAAGATTTGCATGTAGGCAGTAATCAAGCCATGGATGCCATCTGCACTCATGGTGCAAACTGGTTTCAAAACAGCTCCCAGTTGATCTGGAACATACTCATCAAAAATACTCGTTCCCTCCCAAAAATCCTCTGAAACACACACGAAACTTTGAACATCCTTTGGATGCAATCCTGCATCATCGCAGGCTTTTACCGAAGCCTCAAACATCAATTCTTTGTAGGATAAATCTGGGGTAACTGGTCTGAAACCAGTACATCCTACACCTACAACAGCAACCTTCATGGTATCACCACTTTACATTTATAAAGGGGTTTAAAAGGTTTGGGTTTGAAATAAACTTATTTTGAGACCGTCACCAACCCCACCGCCAAAACTATGAAAAATCCTCCAACTCCATCTATCAAAGTGAGAGTCTCTCCTAAAAAGAGAAATGCGAGAATCACTGCAAAGAGAATCTCTGCAAGAAGTATTACAGAAGATGCTGTTGCAGAGATTTCCTTCAAGCCATAGAGCCATAGCATTAAGGCTGCTATGGTGCAGAAAATTCCAGTGTACAAAATAACAGAAACACTTTGAAGGTTAAAAGAAGCATCTCCCAAGATGAGAAATGGGAAGAGAAAAAATGCTGTGAGAGGCATCACACCAAATGTCATTTTAAGGATTTCCATGTTCCCAGAGATTGCCTTTTTAGAGTAAACTATGTAGAGAGCCCAAACTACTCCTGCCAAAAAGACCAGAATATCTCCCAAAAACTCCCCACCTTTGAGGGAGTTGAGATCTCCTTTTGTTGTGAGAAGAAAAACGCCAAGGATTCCTGAGAGTATGGCAATCTCACGTCTTCCACTCAAACGCTCTTTGAGCATGAAATGAGAGAGAATCGCCACCACCACAACGTTCACATTTACAAGCAGTGCTGTTTTCGTCGCAGTTGTCAAGGTCAAACCAATGAACTGAAGCAAGATTCCAAGGGTGTTGGTTAAACCCAAAATCAAAATATACTTATTTTTGAATATCGTAAAGTCTAATCTTTTTTTCATCAAGAGAAATAAAAAAACTATGATGATGGAAGCTGTTAAAAATCTAAAAAAAGCAAAGCTCAAAGGACCTATGAAGTTAAGACCAAATTTTATAACAACGAAAGAAGAACCCCAGAGAAAGGATGCGGCAAGGGTGGAGAGCTCAAATCTCATCTATACCCTCTATGAACTCAGATATGACCTCTTCAAGGTCAGGTTTTCCCTTCTCTTCAAGTTGGTATCTCACTCTTAAAGCTTTCTTTTTGAGGTTTAGAATTCTTCTAAGGTCTATGGGGGTTCCAAAGACAACCATATCACAGGGAACTGAGTTTATGGTTTTTTCCAACTCTTTGATCTGTTTTTCAGAATATCCCATGGCAGGCAGGATTTTCTTTAAATGAGGGTACTTCTCATAGATTTTTTTGATACTTCCAACAGCATAGGGCTCTGCATCTACAATCTCTGCTCCAAATTCTTTCACAGCCAAAGTTCCAGCTCCAAACTCCATCCCCCCATGAGTTAGGGTTGGACCGTCCTCCACCACCAAAACCCTCTTTCCTTCAAGCTTTTCGTTCTCCAAGGTGATCTTGGAGTTGGCATGAATTATCTTGGCTTTTGGGTTCAGCCAATGAATGTTTCTCTCCAACTTCTCTATCTGCTCAGGTGTGGCAGAATTCTCCTTGTTTATCACCGCAATGTTGGCCATTCGAAGGTTGGTTTCTCCAGGATAGTATCTAAGTTCATGTGAAACCCTCAAGGGATCTGTCACCACCACATGTAAATCTGGATGATAGAATGGGAGATCGTTGTTTCCACCATCCCAAACTATAAGGTCTGCCTCCTTTTCTGCATTCTCTAAAATTATCTTGTAGTCCACTCCTGCAAAGACCAAATTTCCAACTTCAATGTGAGGCTCGTACTCCTCCCTCTCCTCTATGGTACACTCATACCTTGAAAGATCCTCCAAACTCTCATATCTCTCAAATATCTTTTTGTTGAGAAAACCATAGGGCATTGGATGTCTCACAACTACCACCTTCAAACCCTTTCTTCTCAAAATTTCAGAGATCTTTCTCGAAGTTTGGCTCTTTCCACAACCTGTTCGAACTGCACAAACAGAGATCACTGGAATCTTGGACTTCAACATGGTGGTTTTTGAACCCATCAATTTAAAGTCTGCACCAAGAGAGTTTACAAGAGATGCCTTGTGCATCACGTACTCATGAGAGACATCAGAGTAGGCAAAGACCACCTCATCTATCTCATACTTAGAGATGAGTTCTTCGAGTTTATCTTCAGCATAGATTGGAATTCCCTTGGGATAGAGTTTTCCTGAAAGCTCTTGAGGATACTTTCTATTCTCTATGTTTGGGATTTGGGTTGCGGTGAAAGCAATCACCTCATAGCTCGCGTTGTCTCTGAAGTGAAGGTTGAAGTTGTGAAAGTCTCGACCTGCAGCTCCCATTATCAACACCTTTTCTCTCACTCTCTCACCTTCTCTTTCTGTGTAATAAAGCCTTAAAAGATTTTGCCTTTCTTCTCTAATTGTAGAGCCCAGATATTTTTTCGCTCTCTTCTCCACTCACTAAAGTTCCATACATTCTTTTGTGATTCAATTTTCTCTCCTTTCCTTCTTGTTTGCATAGAATTGGGATCCTGTTCTGCCTCTTTTAGAACTTTGATGGTGTTTTTGGATGTGGCATTCTCAAATTCAATCCAATCAGCATGAATCAAGAAATCTCCCGGCGAAATAATTTTGGGGCTCTACACCTCACAGCAACGACCAAAATCTTTATAAAGGTCTAATTGTTGGAAGAATAGGTTTGACAAAACTATTTTTAATAGTTTTTTTCAAGCTTAGTAATTGAAAAGGTGTTTAGATATGAAAAAGAAAGGAGTAGTAAAATGGTTTAACGAAAAAAAAGGATATGGTTTTATTGAGTTGGAGGATGGTAGTGGAGATGTGTTTGTTCACTACTCTGCCATTGTTGGAGAAGGTTTTGAGACCCTCAACGAGGGAGAAGCTGTAAGTCTTGATGTTGTTGAGGGAAGAAAAGGTTTACAGGCTCAAGATGTTGAAAAGCTTTGATAAAGTTTTCTCTTTTTTTATTTTTTCCAAAAGCCTTTTAAGATTTCAATTTTCAGGCATTTTAGATCTTAAGAAGGTATTAAAATGAGCACATATATCTTGATGAAGATACTTGAATCTGCTCCAAGTAGATACGATAAGGGGATTCGCATTCTCACCCTTGGAAGATTGGATAAGGCTTATGATCGTTTAACATCTCATGTAAAAAAGGGACAGAGGGTGCTTGATCTCGGCTGTGGGACTGGAGCATTGACATTGGGGGCTGCTCGTAAAGGTGCAAGGGTGAAAGGAATTGATGTCAATTCCCAAATGTTGGAAATCGCAGAAAAACGGGCGAGGGAAGTGAACCTTGCACAAAATATAGAGTTATGTGAGATGGGTGTTGCTGAGCTTTCAAGCGAAGAGAGGGAAAGCTATGATGTTGTGATGAGTGGTCTTTGTTTTTCTGAATTAACTGAGGATGAATTAAACTATGCCCTAAAAGAGGTAAAGAGAATATTAAAGCCTGGAGGTCTTCTACTCATTGCAGATGAAGTAAAACCTAAAGGCATTTCAAAGAGGATACTCAATTGGGTCGCAAGATTTCCTCTCCTAATAATCACTTACCTTATCACCCAAACCACTACAAATGCAGTAAAGAATTTACCAGAAAAGATAAAAGAGGCAGGCTTAATAATAGAATCAATCAAATTAAGCAGAATGGAGAATTTTATTGAAGTGGTAGCAAAGAAATAAAGGTGATTAAATGGATAGAAAGAAAGATTCAATCAAAAAATCTTATGAGAGAATAACACCTTTCTTTTATTGGTTGAGTAAAGTATTTGAGAGCAAGGCGAGGGCTAAATCCCTTGATCTATCAGAAATTGAAAATGGCAACTTAATTTTGATTATAGCCCCACCGACAGAATATTATCTAGATAAATTATTAGAGTTAAATTCAGATGGTGAAAATCATCTAATGTATTTCTCTAATCAATTGAAACGAAGAGCTAAAGAGAGATTAGGAGAAAGATATAATTATACAGCAAGTGTTGGGGGTCTTGAAAAACTTCCTTATGAAAACAACAAGTTCGATGTGATCTTTGCTTATTGTTATCTTGATTTTCTTGAGTTTAAAGAGAGAAAAATAGCTGTAGAAGAGATAAGAAGGGTGTTAAAAATGGGAGGAAGATTACTGGTAACTTACCTCGCATCTCCTAAGAATATCATAGAAAGGATGTGTGTTTCTTTTTTTACAAGATTTGATTTTTTATCTAAAGGTGCAAGAGTGGTGGAGGTAGAACCTGTGCTAAAACAAACTAAATTTAAGAATATTAAGATATTGTATTGTCCTCAAAAAGGTTTTCCAGTGGGGTTAGCTTATGCTGAGAAATAACGCTAAAAATGGAAGTATAATGAGTCTCAGATACATAATCATAAATATCGTTGAAACCTTACTGAGGGTTATTCCCCTCTCCTGTAAAACAGGTTTGATTAAAATAGGAAATCCTGATAGGAATTCACCTGTTTTTCTAACCTGTAATTATCATCTAACTGTAGAAAGAGTAAAAAGAGCATTGAAGGGAACAGATGCCTATCTTCTCGTTGCCAACAGCAGAGGAATTAATGTCTGGTGTGCTTCAACAGGGGGTCTTTTCACAAATCACGATGTTATTTCAGTCCTAAAAGTGAGCGGAATAGAAGAACTTGTAGATCACAGAAATGTGATACTGCCCCAGCTTGCTGCCACAGGTGTTGAAGCTAAGACTATAAAGAAAAAGACTGGGTGGAGGGTAACCTGGGGACCTGTTTATGCGAAAGATATTCCTCTTTTCATAGAAAACAAGTTCAAGAAAACTCAAAAGATGCGAGAAGTGGAGTTTTCTTTAATACAGCGTATCGAGATGGCCCTTGCTTGGGCATTTCCAATTTCTATCGTTTTAACTCTCATCATGGTTTTCTTTTGGCGTGAAGCTATTTTCCCCCTCATCTTTCTGGTTTGGGGATTGTCTTTTACAATCTTCATATCTTTTCCTCTTTATAGCCAGTTATTAAGTTCTGAAGGGAAAAGGATTGGTTTTATCATCTTTGATTTTGGGCGAGGAGGGTTTCAACTGATCTTATGGGGTGTTCTCATACTTGCTCTTGTTGCCTATGGCACTTTCATTGGAGACTTTGGGTGGGGCTTTATTCTTCGCTGGGGTCTCATTTCCTTCATCGCTATTCTCATGCTAAGCATTGATCTAATGGGCAGCACCCCTGTATACAAGAGTGGATTACATGAAGACAGATTACTAAAAGTCATTCTCGATGAAGAGAAATGTAAAGGTGCTGGTTTTTGCGAGCTGGTTTGCCCAAGGAACTGCTACTATGTGGATAGAAATAGGCATGTTGCAACGATGCCGAGGTCAGATCGGTGCGTTCAATGCGGCGCCTGTATAGTTCAATGCCCTTTTAATGCTTTGTCTTTTAAGAGTCCAAAAGGAGAAACAATATCTCCAGAAACCATCAAAAAATTCAAATTAAACCTTATAGGTAAACGTCTTGTGAAGGTGGAGGGGAAATGACAAGGGATCGATTGTCAGAAACATCGACTTTTAGAAATATTTATATAATGCAATAATCCTAATGAAAGTTATGAAGAAACAAATGCTTTATCGAGAACTTGCAAAATACTATGATCTGATTTATTGCTGGAAAGATTATGAGAAAGAAGCAAACCAAATTAAAAAATTAATCTCAAAATATAAAAAATCAGATGGAAATGAGCTTCTTGATGTTGCTTGTGGTACAGGTCATCATCTCAAATTCTTAAAGGATAGTTTTTCTTGTACTGGAGTTGACATTAATGAAGAAATACTAAATGTTGCGAGAAAGAATGTTAGGGGAGTTTTTTTCAAAAAGGCAGACATGATAACATTGAATCTTAATAAGAAATTTGATGTAATTACTTGTTTGTTCAGTTCAATTGGCTATGTAAAAAATTATTTCAATTTAAGAAAAACCATTCAGAATTTTGCTAAACACTTAAAAAGAGGCGGCGTGTTGATAATTGAACCATGGTTTACAAAATCTGTTTACAGAGTAGGCTCAGTACATATGGAAACTTACGATGGAAAAGATATAAAGATTGCTAGGCTGAATGTTTCAAAAATCGAAGAAAACGTCTCGGTTATGAATATGCACTATTTGATTGCAGAAAAAAACAAAGATGTTAAACACTTTGTAGATAGACATGAATTAGGGCTTTTTGAGATTGATAAAACTTTAGAATTTATGAAAGAGGCTGGTTTTCAAGCGAAGTTCTTAAAAAATGGCTTGATGAAAGACAGAGGAATTTATATAGGAATTTGGATATCCAAAATCATCAGAACCTCATTCCATTACAACAATCCCTCTGATCATCGAGGGTTCTCCTCTTTCAAGTAATTCAAATCCCTTGTTTATCTCATCCAGAGAGAACCTGTGGGTAACCATTTCTTTAACCTTTACTCTCCCACTTGAAACAAGCTCTAAAAGCCTTGGAAAATCTCCCTCTCCACAACCTAAAGAACCCAAAACCTCAATCTCTCGAAACATCAATCTTCCTGCATTTAACGCCACATTTTGATGAGTGTAGCCCACCACCACAACTCTTCCACCTCTGCGAACGGCATTGAAGGCTTGCTCGATGGTTTTTGGATTTCCTATAACCTCGAAGACGATGTCTGCACCGCCATATGTGAGTTTTTTGATAACTTTTAGAACATCTTCTTCTCTTGCGTTTATGGTTTTGAAAGCTCCAAATTTTTCTGCCTGTTCTAACTTTAAAGCCTCAATATCTACCGCAATCACCTTCCCACCAGCAATGGATGCCATTTGCACGACTCCAAGACCCACACCGCCGCACCCAAAAACCACAACCGAATCTCCAAGCTTAACCTTCCCTCTATTCTTCACTGCATGGTATGGGGTTGAGAGAGCATCTGCGATGATGCAACCCTCTCTTAAGGGAACTTTTTCAGGAAGAAGGAATAGCTCTCTTTTAGGAACAGAGATGTACTCTGCAAACCCTCCATCTATGTGATTTCCCACCATTATACCTTTAGAGCAAAGGGTAGATCTTCCAGTTCTGCAAAAAAAGCAATCTCCACACCCAAAAACTGGAGGAATCAAAACCTTATCTCCCTTTTTAAATCCTGAAACACCCTCTCCAAGCTCAGAGACAACACCAGATATCTCGTGTCCTAAGATTATTGGAGGTTTCTTGAAGGTGGGAACGCCATGCAAGTAGTGAAGATCTGTTCTGCACAGACCACAGGCTGAGACTTTTACCAAAACCTCCCTCTTTAGGGGCTTTGGGGTTTTAACTTCGGTGAGTTTCAAGGGTTTTCCCTTCTCCAAAAACAAGGCTACCTTCATTTTACCATCTCGCAAAAGCTTGAAAAATGGGATTATAAGGTTTGCGGTCTCCCTCCACGGCAAACCCCGTGCACCTGTAGCAAACCTGTCAGGAGCGTTAGAGGTTCTCCTTTCAGGAGAACCTCTGTTTTGATG
>JBHIDS010000108.1:0-8140 GCA_046760205.1 Candidatus Methanofastidiosia archaeon | reverse complement strand
GATGAGGTGGCATTAGGGATGAGGAGCTGAGCTATTTTTGTCCCAAAGCCGGTTCAAGGGTTAGGATTTGAGAGCTTACAAACAAACCTTTAATAAACTTTTGGGATAGGGTCTCCCAAGAGAATCTCCAGAATTCTTTTTCCTCCAATTATTGTCTTCAAAATAACTTTTTTGTGGTGTTTTTCATCACCTCCTTTTATTTAGAATTGAAATCTTTTAAGGTTTTTGATGTTTAAGTGAAGAAGACACTGGAGTGGTGAGTACAAAATAAGAACACCTTGTTAAGTGAATTTTGCTTAATCATCTTGTTCTGATAATGCCTCAAATAATTTTACTCCTCCGCTGAATAAAACTCCTAAAGCAGCCAATGTTTTGAAAGCTTCCCAAATCTCATTCTTTACCGATAATTGATGTGTTTTAGTATTTATGGTGATTCCCAACGGTTTTAAAATGTCCATTCCTACAATAATTTCCTGTCCCGTATTACTCATAACGAATGTAAATTGACCACCTGTGTTATTTAACAAGGGAAAGTAGAGATAAGCGGCAATAATTGGTAATGTCTTAGCTTCTCCATGTACACCCACAACATTCGTTTGTTGGTTAGTACGCCATGCTCCAATGTTTGTGCCTAAGCTTAGAGGTATCAGAGATATTTCTGCTCCAGTATCAATAAGAGCTCTCTCAAAAATTTCACTTCTTGCTCCTTGAAGTTTGACAATTGTATGTATTTTCATATTTTCACATCACCTCAAACCCTCCCTTCATAACAATAAATAAACCTTCATATTCTTAAATCTTTCCCTCCCTGAATTCTGTATACTTAATAATGTTGGGGGGAATTTATCTAAAAATTAGATAAATAATAATACCAAAACTTTATATGGTGTTGACTAGCAATAACTTCTAAAATGAATGGAGGTGTTCTTTTGAATAGTCGGAAAGAAAAACAACCTATACAACAACCAAAGATAGAAACCCCAGAGGAAAACAGAATTGGTATATATGCTGATTTTGTTAACATAAGACATACACCCTTTGGCTTTATAATGGACTTTGGAGCTTTTATTCCTGAGGATGAAGGATTTAGAGTATTGGCAAGAATTAAAATGAGTCCAGAACATTTCAAATCTGTATTTAGTGTCATAAAAGAACAGATTGAAAAGTATGAAAAGACTTTTGGTGAAATTAAGGGAATAGGAGAAAAAGTGTCAAAATCAAAAAGAGAATCTTATGGTATATATGGTTGATTTTCTTTTTTATTTTTTGCCATTAGCAAATTTTAAACATTTCCCTCCCAAAAACACAACTAAATCAAAAAGAAAATAAGAGTTTAACCCTCAATCTGGAGGTCTTGCGATGAAACCCATCTTCATAGAATTTTTGGTTTGCTCTCTTGCCTTTCTTATTATGGATTCTGCGACGTGGAAGAGCTCTTTCCTTGAGAGCTTTAATCCAGCAATCCCCTGCTCTATCGCCTTCATTCCCACTGCCACCGCTTCTCTTGGAAAAACCTCCCACTCATCCATCGTGGGAACTATGTACTCCTCTGAAATTTCCTTGTCCTCTGCAGTCTTTGCAAGCTCGTAGGCTGCAGCTATGCACATCTCATCTGTTATGGTTTTCGCCCTAACATCCAAAGTTCCTCTAAAGATTCCTGGAAAACCAAGGGAGTTGTTTATCTGGTTTGGAAAATCACTTCTACCTGTGGCAACTATCCTTACTCCAGCCTCCTTCGCCTCCCAGGGCCAGATCTCTGGTATTGGATTTGCAGTTGCAAACATTATTGAATCTGAAGCCATTCCCTCCACTTCTTCTTTCTTGATGGTGCCAGGACCAGGCGTCGAGGCTGCAATGCAAATGTCCGTGTCCCTGAGACATTCTAAAATTCCACCCTCACGCTGCTCTGCATTGGAATTCACACACATGTCCCACTTGTAGGGGTTTTCTTTTTTTTGCTCTTCAAGATCTTTCCTTGAAGTGTTCAAAATTCCCTTTGAATCACACATTATTATGTTTTTCTTCTTAACTCCCGCAGTTATCAAAACTCTTGCAATAGCGATGTTTGCAGCTCCAGCTCCCACCATCGAAACCAACGCTTCACTCATCTTCTTTGAAACGAGCTTTAAGGCATTTATGGCACCAGCCACCACAATGGTCGCTGTTCCCTGCTGGTCATCGTGCCAGACTGGAATATCCATCTCCTCTCTCAGTCTATCGAGAATGTAGAAGCACTTGGGTTTTTCTATGTCCTCAAGGTTTATTCCACCAAAAGATGGTTTTATCCACTTCACTACCTGAATTATTTCTTCTGCATCAGATGTATCAAGGCATATTGGATAGGCATCCACCCCACCCAAGTACTTGAAGAGAAGAGCCTTTCCCTCCATTACAGGCAATCCTGCCTCAGGACCTATGTTCCCAAGACCCAAAACTCTCGTTCCATCACTTACCACTGCCACTGCATTCCACTTGTTGGTGTGCTCATAGACCTTTTCCCTATCCTTGGCTATTACCTTGCAAGGCTCAGCAACGCCCGGGGTGTACCATATGGCAAAGTCGTTGAAGTCCCTGACAATGACTTTTGATGCAATCTCAATCTTTCCCTTGTAGAAAGGGTGTAACTTTAAAGCATCTTGACCAGGCTTGTAGGCCTTTTTTAAAAGCTCCTCTTTAGAAGAAACCATAACCTCACCTGAATGAAGTCATACTTTATATATATAAAGATTTGGGTAAAAATTAAAAAGTTGCAATCTGTTTCAAAAATCTCACGTTCCAATCCTCTCTTAGGGTTCTTCTGTCTAGCTTGTGGACCCTTTTCTTTTTCATAATCTTTCTTAGAAAGTGAGGGTATATAAGCTTTTCGCTTACAAACGTAAAGTATATCGTTGATTAACTTAATTCCCAAAGCTTTTTATTTGAAGGTTTTAAAAAATTGTGTGCTTTCAAAAATTATTGAGAAAAAGCTAGGAAATTCGCTGATACTCTCCCTTGAGGATGAGCTCTCCAAGATTCTCTCTAAGAGAAGGCTTGGGGTCTTGAGAGCCATCGTTGAGAGAAACCCAGATTCCATCTACGACCTTGCAAAATTCCTTGGAAGGAGCAGAGAGGCCGTCCTTCGAGACTTGAAGTACTTGGAGAAGGTTGGGATAGTTGAATTTGAAAAAAAAGAAGAAGAAAGACAAAGAAAAATTCCAAAAATCTCAAAAGAACTTATAATAATCCCCCTATCTCGAAAAAATCCCTTTTTTGAGACTATAGAACATACAGCAGACATTGGGTTTAGAGCCTCAGGTTCAACTCTCGAGGAGGTATTCGAAAACTCTGGACTTGCCCTCACAGACCTTTTGGTAAATAGCTCTAAGGTTTGCCCCTCATTAAAAAAAGAGTTTTTCATAAAGGCTGAGGATTTGAAGGCTCTGATGTATGAGTACCTAGAAAAAATACTCTTTTTCTTTGAGGTTGAGAGATTGGTTTTCTCAAAGTTTGAGGTTGGAATAAGAGAAAAGCCTCTAAGACTCAAATGTAGGATTTGGGGAGAGAAAATTTCTGCAAAACACGGTTTTAGAAACGAGATAAAGGCCATAACCTACCACATGATGGATATAGGAGAGGTAAATGGAAAGTGGATGGCTCAAATTGTGGTGGATATCTAATCGAAAACTTTAAATACATGACGTTGAATGTAATACATAACATTGGGTGATATGTATGAATTTGAAAAAAATCTCAGACTCAGAATGGGAGATTGAAAGACATGGAAAGATGAGGGTTCCTGTAAGAATCTTTGCAGATCAAATCCTTCTTGAGAAGATGAAAGTAGACAGAACGTTACATCAAGCTCAAAACGTGGCTCACCTTCCAAATATCTACAGTTATTCCATAGTTCTTCCAGATGGACACCAGGGTTATGGATTTCCTATCGGAGGCGTTGCAGCCATAGATGCGAGAGAAGGCGTGATCTCCCCAGGTGGAGTTGGATACGACATAAACTGTGGGGTGAGGTTGCTTAAAAGCCAGCTTCAAATTGAAGAGGTACTCCCAAAGATGAGAGAGCTCATTGAGCTTTTGTTCAGAAACATTCCCTCAGGCTTGGGTTCAAAGGGAAAGATAAGGTTGAAGGGGGAGGAGATAGATCGAGTTTTAGAGCTTGGAGCGAGATGGGCAATTGAGGAGGGTTATGGATACAAAGATGATTTGAGGTTTTTGGAGGAAAATGGAGGCATGAGGGGAGATTCCTCAAAGGTTTCAGAGAATGCCAAGAGAAGGGGAATTCCGCAGTTAGGTTCTCTCGGAAGCGGAAACCACTTTCTCGAGGTTCAAAAGGTAGACAAAATCTACTCTGAAGTTGCAAGGGAGTTTGGGCTCTTTGAGAACCAGATTTGTATAACTATCCATACTGGTTCAAGGGGGTGTGGGCACCAGATTTGCTCTGATTATCTGAGGGTGATGGAGAGAGCTTCTCACAAGTTCAAAATTCCTTTGCCTGATAGAGAGCTGGCTTGTGCTCCCTTTAATTCAAAAGAGGGGAGTTCATACTTTTTTGGAATGGCATGTGCTGCAAACTATGCATGGGCAAATCGTCAGATGATAACTCACTGGGTGAGAGAGAGCTTTGAAAGGCTTTTCAAAAGTCAACTTGAGATTTTGTATGACGTTGCCCACAACATTGCAAAGAGAGAGGTGCATGAAATAAATGGGAAGATGAAAGAGGTGATAGTACACAGAAAGGGCGCAACGAGAGCTTTCTGGAAGGGAAGAGAGGAGTTGAAAGAGTACAAAAAAACTGGACAGCCTGTGCTCATTCCAGGCGATATGGGCTCAGCCTCTTTCGTTCTGGTGGGGGTCGAAGGTGCAAAAAAGACCTTTGGTTCCACAGCTCACGGTGCTGGAAGAGAACTATCCAGAAAGGCAGCCACAAGAAAGTACTGGGGGGAGAAGGTTCTAAAAGAGCTTCAGCAGAAAGGTATCACTTTAAAGGCTGCCTCCATGAAGGTGATAGCAGAAGAGGCTCCAGGAGCCTACAAAGACGTCTCTCGTGTAGCAGATGTGTGTGAGAGGGCAGGAATTTCAGAAAAAGTGGTAAGGTTAAGACCAATAGGCGTTGTGAAAGGTTAGGTCATTTAAGATATGTGAATCTTATTCCCACTCCCTCAATTTTGTACCTCTTGTTCAATCCTATGAGAAAGGCTGTCAAGGGTTCTATGAACCTGGAGTTTGCTAGTTTTCCTCCATCTATTCCCCTTACTCCCTCGATACACTCTGCAAGCTCCATTATCTCTTTTCTTGCCTTTCTGGAGTCTCCACAAACCACAACATCGCACTCTATAGGTTTTTCAATATCAAGTAACCTCTTCTCCCCAACGTTGTGAAAGGCAGAGACCACTTCTACTCCTTTTGGAACTACAGTTTTGATCATCTCAGAAACACTTCCCTGCCAGGTTTGAAAGACCTGCGTTGGCTTTCCTCCAAGGTTTACCTGCAGAGGAACAAGTTGGGAAACCAAAATCTTTCCCTCAGTGAGTCCTTCCTTCACACTCTTCAAAGTCCAAATGGCATGTTGAAATGGAACAGATAAGATTATTATCTCTCCTCTCTTTGCAGCCTCTGAATTTTCAAAACCTAAAACTTCTGCAGTTGGCAAGATCTTTCTTACTTTCTCGCAAGCTCTTTTCGCCTTCTCAGTTTGCCTTGAGCCAATTATGACCTTTCTTTTTGCCTTGCAGAACCTGGCGGCAAGCCCAATTCCCTGCTCTCCAGTTCCACCCAAAAGTGCCACTGTTTTCATTTTACCTCTGAACCTCCTCTGGAAGCTCGTACCACCTCTGCCTCTCCCCGATTCTGTCCCTCATCTTCCATTTCAAGGATTTTGGTTCATCCTCCAATCTCTTGGATATTCTGTTCAATCTGTTTGAAATCAATTCCTTCTCCTCCTCTTTTAATTGATAATCTGAAAGAAAGTCTGCTATCTTCTCGATGCTTAAGGTTAGGGTTTTGTACAATCCCCAGTCGTCAGAACATAGAGAGGCTATGTAAGAGACATCTATTCTCTCATTGTCGTTTGGACCAAGCTCGTGGTCATTTAAAATAGTTATGATGTCTTTTATGTCCTTCTCGTTCATCTCTACAATCTGGAGTTTGGTTATGAGTAAATCCTCTAAGGGGATGGTTCTGGGATCCTTTTCCAATCTCTTTCTCAAATCGAGTCCATGACACATCTCGAAAAAATCAAGGAAAACATCTATCTGTCTTCCATTCTCTGTATCGTAAAAGAGCAATCTCTTTCTCCCATGCACTGCGTTGAACCTCTTGTTTGATTGGTATCCAAGCTCAGAGAAGAGTTCCTTTATCTCCCTGCCCTGTTTTGAGAGCCCCACAAAATCTATATCTGGATATTTTCTCTTCAAACTCCTGTGAGAGGCTGAAGGACAGTGAAGCTTTATTGCAAGCCCCCCAAGCAATCTCAGCTTTAGGTTTTTGGAGTTCACAAGTTCAAAGATTCTTTTGGTCTCTGAAACTATATCTGGGAGAGGCATTCCTTCACCAAGGATGACTTTCATAAGAGGTATAAAAAGTTTATGGTGTATAGGGGCTCATGTTCTGGTTGATCAACAAAATTGAGTTTCTATTGTAATTTTTGGGGGATAACACATGCATTCAAAACCATCATCAGATGTGAACTTTTAAAGACATCTGTTATATTTCATGTTGTCTTTATCTTCCTCTCACATTTTCCTTCTTTCTTGCTTTTCAATATGGAGACTCCTCCAATGATTACATCTACTCCAAGTTCTTCAAGAATATCGTATATGTATGTCCATGTTGAGGAAGCTTCAATGACTGCATGTTTTTCTCCTTCACCAAGGAACTCTATGAGATCTCTGATTTCCTCTGAGCTGTTCTCCACTGAAATAGTGTGCATGACTTTACCTTTATTGTCAAGAACGGTTGTATGGCAAAAGTTTTTATTTTCAGAAATTGCCTGCAATTTCTGAAATCCAGAGAATCTTTGATTCTCTAGGATGTTGGTCTAGTCCAATATACATTTGATCACCTCCTCTGGCGGTTGTGTTAGACACGGTAAAAACGACCTACACCTATTCGTGCTCAATGGCACATTATGACAAGTCGTTAAAGCACCCCAATCAACCCCCTACACCCGAAAACCTTAAATACCATCAAAAAAGGTTTGAGGTAAGTGTAAAGGTGATTTAATGAAAAAAGCAATTTTGATCTTTGTCCTTGGTGTTGTCCTTCTCATAAGTGGTATCACTTACTTTGAAAAAGTGAAGAAAGCAGAGCAAAAAGAAGTGGTGAGAGAAAGGTTGGATCTTTTGATTGAGATTTTAAATGAAAAGGATGCTGAAAGATTCTATAACTTTTTCTCCTCTGTTTCGAGAGCACAACTCACCTTAAGAGATGTGGAAATGTTCATGTCTGAGCAGAGGAGGATGAATGTTCACTACGAGCTCATAGATGTCTATGACATCAAAATCGATAAAGGGATTGCAGTAACTACTGGGCTTTTGAGAACCTCAAACAATGGGATCTATCTGTTGGATCTAAGAAAGACTGCGGAGATACAATTTGTGAACACAAGATTTCAAGAGGAGAATTCAAACTTTAAAATAACCACCAACATCCAGACTCAGTACGGATCTGCAGGGACATTGAGTATCACTGTATCAGGTGAGGAGGCTGAAACTCTCAAGAACCTCATAGAGGGCTTTGATCCGTCCCTCACCACATTTGAACCAATAAGGTTCCAAGGAATGGTGCTCAAGATTCTTTTTACGAACCAAATTGAGATGAGAGTTGTCGTGCCTCCCTATGATGAGGGTGAACCCTCTTTTTTTGTAAATGTTAAAAGAGGGGAGGAGAATCTACGAGTCATTGAAAAGAACTCAAATGTATCGATTCTTTATTCCAGAATCATTCCATTCAAGGAGGGGTTTAGGTACGAGAGTGGGGAGTGGATGTACATGGAGCGCACAGTAGATCCTCTTCCAAGTCTCATTTAAAGTCTTGGAAGGGTTATCCCTCTCTGCTTTTGATACTTTCCTCCCCTATCTTTGTATGAAACCAAGCACTCCTCCAAAGCCTCCAGAAAAACCACCTGAGCAATCCCCTCATTGGCATA